>DATDBV010000077.1:0-13309 GCA_036524715.1 Nakamurella sp.
GCTCTCCGGGCTGTCCTCGCGGGACGTGCTGCTGATCTGGGGGGCGCGTGACCGGATGATCCCGTCTTCGCACATCGAGGCGGCGCGCGCGGAACTGCCGCACAGCCAGGTCGAGATCCTGTCCCGCTCGGGCCACTTCCCGCACCTCGACGAGCCGGACCGGTTCGCGGCGGTCCTGGCCGAGTTCGTCCGCGGGCCGGGACGTGCGGCCGACGACCGGGTGCCGCCGGCCGCCCGTCCCACCTGATCAGCCGCCGAGGTTCTGCTCCACCCACTCCTGCGCGACCTGGGCCGAGTCCTGCTTGTCCACGGTGACCTTGGCTCCCAATTCGGTCAGGGTGGCGGTGTCCAGCTTGGCCGAGACGGCGTTCAGCGCCTCGGTGACCGCCGGAGTGTTCGCGTCGGTGCGGATCAGCGGTAGCACGTTCTGCGCCGCGAACAGGTTCTCCGGATCCTCCAGCACCACCAGGTCGTTCGCCAGGATCGCGGCGTCGGTGGTGAACAGGTTGCCCGCCTGGATCTGATCACTGGTCAGTGCGTTCAGGGTCAACGGACCCCCCGCGTCCAGCGGCTTGAACTCCTTGAAGGTGAGCCCGTACTTCTCCTTGAGCCCGGGCACGCCGGTCGGCCGGGTCGCCCACTCCGGCGGACCGCCCAGGATGAAGGTGGCCGCCACCGGCGCCAGGTCGGCGATCGATGTCAGGTTGTTGGCGTCCGCGGTGGCCTTGGTGACCACGACGGCGTCCTTGTTCTCGGCCGCGGACTTCTCCAGGACGCTCAGGCCCTGCGGGGTGGCCTCGACCAGGGCCGCATACACGTCGTCGGGCGACACCGCCGTGGCGGTCGGGTCGAACTGCTGGAGCAGCACGCCCGAGTACTCGGGGATCAGGTCGATCGAGCCGTCCTCGATGGCCTTGATGTACACCTCGCGGCTACCGATGTTCAGGGTGGTGGACGCGTCGACCCCGGCCTTGGTCAGGGCGGCCGCGTAGATGTTGGCCAGCAGGGCGCTCTCGGGGAAGTTCCCCGACCCGATGACGATGGAGCCGCCGGCCGCGGCCGAGCCGGACTCTGAGCCGGACGCTGCGGCGGAGGTGGTCCCCAGCGGGCTGCCGGACGATCCGCCGCCGCACGCGGAGACGGTCAGCAGGGCGGCGAGGCCGGCGGCGAGCAGTCCGGCGCCTCGGAACAGGCCGCGGCGGGAGCGGGTGGTGCGTGGGTTCACGTCGATTCTCCTTCGGTGGGTGGAACGGCTTGTCGATGTTCTCGCGCGGGTACGACATCGGAATTGGGCCGGATGGTTCGTCATCCGCCGGCTCCCGTGTCGCCGCCGGCTACCACCAGGTCCGCCGTGGTGGCCGAGGCCCGCCGCCGGTGGGTGCCGCGTCCGGTCAGACCAGGGGAGACCACGAAGTGCCCGATCACGGCCAGTATCCGGTCGCCGATCACGGCCAGCACCGCGACCAGGATCGCCCCGCCCGCCATCTTCGGGTAGTCCAGCTGCGACAGCCCGTCGATGACGTACCGGCCGAAACCGCCCAGGGAGACCACCGCGGCGATCGTTGCCGTGGCCACCACCTGCAGGAACGCCGACCGCAGGCCGGACATGATCAGCGGCATGGCCACCGGCAGTTCCACCTTGAGCAGCACCTGGCTGCCGGTCATGCCCATGCCGCGGGCGGCATCGCGTGCCGCCGGGTCCACGTTGGCGATGCCTGCGTACGTGTTGGACAGGATCGGCGGGATGGCCAGGATCACCAGCACCGCGATGGCCGGGCCGAGCAGCGCGATGTCCCCCTTGAGGGAGTGCAGACCCCACAACGCGAGCAGGATCAGCAGGCCCAGGCTGGGCAGGGCCCGCAGGGCATTCGCCACGCCGGACACCAGGCCGGTGAACCGCCCGGTGTGCCCGATCAGCGCACCCAGCGGCAGCGCGATCACCAGCGCGATGGCCAGCGACAAAAGCGTGTACCACAGGTGCTGCAGCAGCCGCGTCCAGACGCCGCTGGGTCCGCTCCAGTTCGCCGGGTCGGTCAACCAGGCCCACGCACCGGTCATCGGCTCGGCACCGCCCGGGTCCACGGCGTGGACAGCCGCACGGCCAGCTGGATGATCGTGTCGAAGATCCCGGCCAGCAGCAGGCAGAGCACGATCCCGGCCCAGATCGGGGTGAAGAAGTCCAACTGGAAGCCGACTGTGAACAGCTGGCCCAGCTGCGGGATGCCCAGCAGGGCGGCCACCGACACCAGGCTGACGTTGGACACCGCGGCCACCCGGAGTCCGGCGCCGATCACCGGGATGGCCAGCGGCAGCTCTACGGTCAGCAGCGAGCGCAGCGGCTGGTAGCCCATCGCGGTCGCGCTGGCCACGACCAGCGACGGCACCGCATCCAGCGCGTCGGCGACCACCCGGACCATCAACGCGAGCGTGTACAGGGTCAGCGCGACCACCACGTTGGCCGGGTCCAGGATGCGGGTGCCCAGCAGGCCCGGCAGCACCACGAACAGGGCGATCGACGGGATGGTGTAGAGCAGCCCGGCCAGGGTGATCAGGGTGCCGTACGTCCACCGGTAGCGGTGGGCAACGGCACCGAGCGGCAGCGCCAGCAGCAGGCCGAAGACGGTCGGCAGGGCGGCCAGCCAGACGTGGTCGATCGTCCAGGCGATGATCTGCTGGGTGTTGCGCGACAGCCACTCCCAATTCATGCCGTCCGCCGGGCCTGCTCGATGGCGGTCAGCACCTCGCCGGCGGCGATCGTGCCGACCACCCGGCCGTCCGCGTCGACCGCCACCCCACGCCCGGAGGGGGAGGACAGGGCCGCGTCCAGCGCCCGGCGCAGGGAGCCGTCGTCCGTCGCCAGCGACCCACCGAGCACCAGGTCGTCCACCCCGACGGCGTGCCCGACCGGCACCGTTGCGCAGTCCAACCAGCCTCGCGGCCGGTGATCGGCGTCCACCACCAGCGCCCACCGCCCGTGGTCGACGGAGATGCCCTCGGCCGCCGAACCGGCGCCGGCCGGGACGGGCGAGCCCAGCTGCAGCGTCTGCTCGCGGTGCAGGGGCAGCTCGCCGTGCACAAACGACAGCGCGCGGTAGCCCCGGTCCCGGCCGACGAAGTCGGCGACGAAGTCGTCGGCGGGCCGGCTGAGCAACTCCGACGGCTCCGTGTACTGGGCCAGCCGACCGCCCACCGCGAACACCGCGATCCGGTCGCCGAGCTTGACCGCCTCGTCGATGTCGTGGGTGACGAAGACGATCGTCTTGCCGAGGTCGGCCTGCAGCCGGGTGAACTCGTCCTGCAACTGGGCCCGCACCACCGGGTCAACCGCCGAAAACGGCTCGTCCATCAGCATCACCGGCGGGTCGGCGGCCAGCGCCCGGGCCACGCCGACCCGTTGCTGCTGCCCACCCGACAGCTGCGCCGGGTAGCGCTTGGCCAGTCCGCGATCCAGGCCGACCCGGTCCAGCAGTTCCGCCGCGGCGACCCGCGCCTCCCGACGGCTGCGGCCTTGCAGTACCGGCACCGTGGCCACGTTGTCCAGGACGGTGCGGTGCGGGAACAGGCCGGCGTTCTGGATGACGTAACCGATCCCCCGGCGCAGCACCGGCGCGTCGACCGTCGAGATGTCCTGCCCGTCGATGGCCACCACGCCGTTGGTGGGCTCGATCATCCGGTTGATCATCCGCACGGACGTGGTCTTGCCGCAGCCGGACGGGCCGACGAACACCGTGATCCGGCCGGTCGGAATCTCCAGGGAGAGGTCTTCGACGGCATGGGTGCCGTCCGGATACACCTTGGACACCGAATCGAAGCTGATCACGGGCGGTCCCTTTCGGGTAGGCCTGGGTCGGGCGCTCGTCGGCCGACAGTACCCGGTCTGTGCGACGCTTCATGCATGACCGATGCGCTGCCCATTCCGTTGCTGTTGTCCCGTAACGGGCTGGATCCGATCGCGGAACTCGGCGAGCGCCGGACCGCCGAACCGGTGGCCAGGCTGGAGCTGCCGTTCGGCATCGTCGCCTGGCTGGTCAGCGGATACGACGCGGCCAAGCAGGTGCTGGGCGACGCCGTCACGTTCAGCAACGACATCGGCAATCTGACCGACGAGTCCTCGGAGGACCCGGGCGGCCTGGGCATGACCGACCCGCCGTATCACACCAAGCTGCGCCGGCTGCTGACGCCGGAATTCACCATGCGCAAGCTGCAGCAGCTCAAGCCGCGCATCGCCGAGATCGTCGACGGGCAGCTGGCCGCCATCGAGGCGGCCGGCCAACCGGCCGACCTGGTGGACCTGTTCGCCATGCCGATCCCGTCGCTGGTCATCTGCGAGCTGCTCGGAGTGCCCTACGAGGACCGCGCGGAGTTCCAGGCGCTGTCCACCGCCCGGTTCGAGATGGGCGACGAGTCGCCGCTGGACGTCATCGGCTCCTCGCTGGACTACCTGCAAACGCTGGTGGACCGGGAGCGGGCCGATCCGGGGGAGGGCCTGCTCGGTCAGCTGATCCGGGATCACGGGGACGAGCTGACCGACCGCGAACTGGCCGGCCTGGCCGACGGCATCCTCACCGGCGGGCACGAGACCACGGCCGCCTCGCTGTCCCTGGGTGCCCTGGCGCTGATGCAGAGCCCGGACTGCTTCGCCGCCCTCGGCTCGGCCGACGAGCAGACCGTGCACCTTGCCGTCGAGGAGCTGATGCGCTACCTGAGCGTGGTCCAGGTCGCCTTCCCCCGGTTCAGCCGGACCGACATCCGAATCGGCGAGGTCGACATCCCGGCCGGTCAGATGGTCCTGGTGTCGCTGTCCGGGGCCGACCGCGACCCGGTGCTGGGCGAGAACCTGGAGGTGTTCGACCCGACCCGGCCGGCGTCCTCGCACCTAGGCTTCGGCTACGGCATCCATCGCTGCGTCGGCGCCGAACTCGCCCGGATCGAGCTGCGGATCGCCTTCCCCGCCCTGGCCCGCCGGTTCCCGACGATGCGCCCGGCCGTGCCGCCCGGCGAGCTGGCGTTCCGTCAGACGTCGATCGTCTACAGCGCGGAGAAGATGCCGGTGGTGTGGTAGGTCCGGAATACGGGTCGCGCCCGGGCTGTTCAACCATGTTGTGACGATGCTGCAACAGACGCCGGTCAAGCGAAGGCCGAGGCGGCGGCCGATCGGGGCCCGGCCGGGTCGGCAGGTACCCTCGACGCTGCGTCGCGCGGGTCGCGACGTGGGGGGTGCGCAGCGCCCGCCTTCGTTGACCGCGAGGCAGGTGACGCACGTGACCACGTCGGTGGACGACGACCTGGGCCAGCGGTTCACCGAACAGGCCATGCCGCTGATCGACCAGCTCTACGCGGCCGCGCTCCGGATGACCCGCAATCCCGCCGACGCCGAGGACCTGGTCCAGGAGACCTACCTGAAGGCCTTCTCCGCCTTCAAGTCTTTCACCCAGGGCACCAACCTGCGGGCGTGGCTGTACCGGATCCTGACCAACACCTACATCAACGGCTACCGCAAGCGGCAACGCCAACCCACGGTGACGGCGACCGACGAGATCACCGATTGGCAGCTGGCCTCGGCCGAGTCGCACACCTCGACCGGGCTGCGGTCGGCGGAGATGGACGCGCTGGATCGGCTGCCCGACTCCGACGTCAAGGAGGCGCTGCAGGAGTTGCCCGAGGACTTCCGACTGGCGGTGTACCTGGCCGACGTCGAGGGCTTCTCCTACAAGGAGATCGCCGAGATCATGGGCACCCCGCTGGGCACCGTGATGTCTCGGCTGCACCGGGGGCGGCGGCAGCTGCGCGAGCTGCTGACCGACTACGCGACCGAGCGGGGATTTCTGCGTCGACAGGCAGGCGGACGAGAGGACGGACCGGACGATGGCGTGCGATGACGTGCTGCGGGATGTCTGGCTGTTCCTGGACGACGAGATGGATCCCGAGCATCGCGCCAAGGTCCAGCAACACCTGGACGAATGCTCACCCTGCCTGGTGGAGGCGGGGCTGGACCGCAAGCTCAAGGAGCTCCTGCACCGCAAGTGCGGGGGTGACCGCGCGCCCGAACAGCTCCGGCAACGGGTGATCGCGAGCCTGGAGGTCACCGTGACCACCGTGCAGGTGACCCGCGGGCCGTCGTAGCGCGCGGGCCCCCGAACCAACTCAGGCGTTGGGGCGCTTCCCGTGGTTGGCGCCACCCTTCTTACGTGCCTTCTTCTTGCGTCCGCGCTTGCTCATGCTGGGTTCACTTCCTCTCTTTTGCCCGCGCCATCTTGCCACGTACGGAGATGACAAGATGGTCTGCACGCACGGCGGAGGGAAACGGATGGCCGAGGAAGTTCGGGCCGAGATGGTGGCCAACGTCTGGAAGGTGCTGGTCGCCGAGGGCGACCCGGTCGCCGACGGGGACACCCTGGTGATCTTGGAGTCGATGAAGATGGAGATCCCGGTGATCGCCGAGGTGGACGGCACGGTGTCCAAGCTGGCGGTGGCCGAGGGTGGTCTCGTGCAGGAAGGCGACCTGATCGCCGAGATCTCCTGACGGCCCGGCGAACGTCATGTCCACACTCTCCGATGTCCTGGCCGATCACTCCAGCATCTCCGGCGCCGCGGTCGCTCACCTGCAGGCGGTCGTCTCCGAATGGCAACTGCTGGCCGACCTGTCCTTCTCCGACCTGCTGCTCTGGGTACCGACCGAACCCGGGCGGCTGATCTGCGCCGCCCAGGCCCGGCCGACGACCGGGGTGACCGCCTTCGTCGACGACCGGGTCAAGGCGGTGGTCTCGCTGCCCGACTTCCCGCTCCTGCGCCGGGCCTGGGAGGAGGAGCGGGTCGTCTCCGACGAGCCGCCGTTGGAGGCGCCCAAGAGCTGGATCCGCCGGCAGGCGATCCCGGTGCGACACCTTGGCGAGGTGATCGCGGTGATCGAGCGGGACACCAGCAGCCTGGTCGGCCGCGAGGGCAGCCTGCTGGAGACCGCCTACGTCGATGCCGCCGACGACTTGTACCAGATGGTCTGCGACGGAACCTTCCCTCCGCCGGGCCGACCGGCGGAGTTGCACACCGGTCCCCGGGCCGGGGACGGGCTGCTCCGGCTGGACGCCGACGGCAATGTCGTCTACGTCAGCCCGAACGCGCTGTCGGCCTACCACCGGCTCGCCTACAACGGCGAGATGATCGGCCAGTCCCTGGCCCAGGTCACCCGCGGGCTGGTCGACGACCCGTTCGACGCCGCGGAGCTGGCCACCCGGATCACCGACGCGGTCGCCGGCCGGCCCAGCCTGCGGATGGAGGTGGAGGCCAGGGCGGCCACGGTGCTGTTCCGGGCGTTGCCGCTGCGCCCGCACGGGCGGCCGTCCGGTGCGCTGGTGCTGGTGCGCGACGTCACCGAGGTGCGCCGCCGGGACCGGGCGCTGCTCAGCAAGGACGCCACGATCCGGGAGATCCACCACCGGGTGAAGAACAACCTGCAGACGGTGGCCGCCCTGCTGCGCATGCAGGCCCGACGTTCGGCGGACCCGTCGGTGCGCCAAGCGCTGGGGGAATCGGTGCGGCGGGTCACGTCGATCGCGATGGTGCACGAGACGCTGTCCACCTCGCCGGACGACCGGGTCGACCTCGATCAGATCGTGGACCGGCTGGTGCCGATGATCTCGGACGTGGCCGCCGCCGAGACCTCGGCGCGGGTGCACCGGGTCGGCTCGTTCGGAATCCTCGGTGCCGAGCTGGCCACACCGCTGGTCATGGTGCTTGCCGAGGTGGTGCAGAACGCCCTGCAGCACGCCTTCGACGGCGGTCCCGACACGCCGGCGCCCGACGGCGGCGCCCAGGTGACGATCACGGTCGACCGTTCGGCGAAGGAACTGGACATCGTTGTCAGCGACAACGGTGTCGGCCTGCCCGCCGGGTTCGCCGTCGAGAAGGCTTCCGGGCTGGGGCTGCAGATCGTCCGCACCCTGGTCGAGGCGGAACTGTTGGGCACCATCGGGATGGGGCGGCGGAACGGCGAACCGGGCACCTACGTGCAGATGTCCTTGCCGCTGCGCGGACGCAGCAAGTGAAGGGCAGTGCTACATGCTCCGGGCGCGGGCCCGGGCACGGCGACGCTTGAGCGACCGACGCTCGTCCTCGCTCATGGCGCCCCACACCCCGGCGTCCTGCCCCGTCTCCAGGGCCCAGGCCAGGCATTCGCTGGTCACCGGGCACCGCTGGCACACTGCCTTCGCCTCGGCGATCTGCAGCAGCGCCGGGCCGGAGTTGCCGACGGGAAAAAAGAGCTCGGGGTCTTCGTCGCGGCAGATCGCGCGGTGACGCCAGTCCATGGGTGTGCTCCTCCGTCGTACGCCGGATCGGTACGGATCCGACCGGAATCAAATGGTCGTCGGAGGCGTCATCGGCCCCGTACGACCAGCTTGTGAATGGTTTCACATGGGACGTTCGTGTCAAGGTTTCGTCTAGCCAGGGTTACGGACGTCACTCGAAGATCGCGTGCCACCGTTGCCCGTTCACCATGATGCCTGGTCGATTCGATTCAGACCAGGATTGGTGACGACGACCTCGGCGCGTCATCGGGCCGCAGGTCGGCCTCACACTACTAACCGAAGCGCCCGAGGAACAGAGGTGAATTTGACTTCGGACCGTTCGCCCAGGTAATCGCCGTCCATCTGGAAGGCGACCGGCTCCCGGCAGCGCACGGTGGCCCAGGCCTCGTCGTCGGATCGGAGGACGTGCCGGCCGCCCTTCGCCCGGCCCGTGATGATCGAGGTGACGGCCCTCAGTCCGTGCGGCACGGCCATGCTGGTCATGGCGAAGATGCCGAGACCGGTCGTCGGGGCGGTGCCGGGATTGGTCCTGATGGGCAGGTTGCCCAGGTAGGTCCAGGGGTCGACGTTGGAGACGAAGACCAGATGCGCACGGTCGATGCGGTCCCGGCCGGGCAGTTCCAGGCTCATTCGGGCGGTCCGCCGGTTGTTGCGGAAGTACTGCACGAAGGCGTCCCGGGCATGCATGGCGTTGGTGATGGTGCGTCCGGTGTCCCGCCGCTTCTCGACCGCCCGGACCGTCTCCGCGTCCAGGCCCAGCCCGGCGTTGAAGGTGAAGTACCGGTCGTCGGCCCTGCCGAGGGAGACCGTGCGAACGCGGTGGGCGGCCAGGGCCTCCAGGATCTGCTCGGTGGCCACGGTGGGGTCGGCGTCGACGCCCATGGCCCGGGCGAAGACGTTGGTCGATCCACCGGGCACCACGGCCAGCAGGGGCACGTCCGGCCGCACTCCCCGGTACATCAGGCCGTTGGCGACCTCGTTGACGGTGCCGTCGCCGCCGTGCACCACCACCACCTGCACCCCGCTGTCGGCTGCCGCGGCCGCCAGGTGGGCGGCGTGGCCGCGGCTCTCGGTCCGGGCGACCTTCAGCGACAGTTCGCCGGCCAGGGCATGGGCCAGCAGGTCCCGGCGCCGCTCGGTGGTGGAGGTGGCGTGCGGGTTGACGATCAGCAGTGCGCGCATCGCCCGGCAGCCTACGTGGGTAACCTGGGCCTCGTGAGCCTGCCGTGACCACTGCGCCAGACCCGCCGCCGATCAGCATCCCGCCGCCTCGGTCGGTCCGGGTGGCCGCGGTGCTGGTCCTGCTGGAGGCGCTGGGCCTGGCGGTCCTGGCCGGCGTGAACCTGGTCTCCGGGCTGTCCGAATCGTTGTCGGTGGGCCGCACCCTCGCCCAGGCCGCGTACTACCTGGTGCTCGCCGCCGCCGTGGCCTGCTGCGCCGCCGGCCTGCTGCGCGGGCGCCGGTGGGCGCGCACGCCGAGCCTGGTGGCCCAGGTCGTGGTGTTCGCGATCGGGGTGTGGCTGATCGCGCCGAGCGGGCAGCTGCTGTGGGGTCCGGTGCTGGTGCTGGCCGGCGGGGCCGGTGCGGCGCTGCTGCTGAGCAAGCCGGCCAACGCGTGGATCAGCCGGTTCCCGCTGCCGTTCGCAGAGCCGGACCGGTGAGCCGGAAGGCCGTCCACTCGTCCATCGGTCGGGCCCCCAGGGACAGGTAGAAATCGATCGACGGAGTGTTCCAGTCCAGCACCGACCATTCGACCCGGGCGTAGCCGCGCTCCAGCGCGAGCTGCGCCAGCCCGGTCAGCAGCGCCGCGCCCAGCCCGGAGCCGCGCAGCTCGGGCCGCACGTACAAGTCCTCCAGGTAGATCCCGTGAACGCCCTCCCAGGTGGAGAAGTTCAGGAAGTACAGGGCGAACCCGGCGACCTGATCGTCATCCAGCGCGACCAGCCCGAACAGTGCCGGCGCCGGCCCGAAGAGCGCCGTGTGCAGTTGCTCCTCGGTCAGGTGGCACTGCTCCGGCGCCTTCTCGTACGCGGCCAGGTCGTGCACCATCGTGGTGACGGTGGCGACGTCAGCTGCTTCGATCGGCCGGATCCGTGGATCAGTGGCCGACATGCGGGGGCCGGAACGGGATGATGTTGGCGTGATCGAGGCACGGCTCGTCGTGGTAGGTGCCCAACACGGTCACCGCCGCCGGGTTCATCTGGATCAGCCCGCCGTGCTGCACCGGTAGCCCCAGCCAGCGCATGGCCAGCACCCGGGAGATGTGCCCGTGGCAGAACAGGGCGACGTCACCGTCGACCAGCCGTTCCTTCACGCGGGACAGCACCCGGTCGCAGCGGTCGGCCACCTCCTCCGGGGACTCCCCACCGGGGGCGCCGTGCTTGAAGATCGACCAGCCCGGGTTCGTCCGGTGGATCTGCTTGCTGGTGATGCCCTCATAGTCGCCGTAGACCCATTCGGCCAGGTCGTCGACCACCTCGTCGATGTGCAACCCGGCCAGGGTGGCCGTCCGCTGCGCCCGCAGCCGCGGGCTGCACCACACCGTCGCGGGGGACAGGTCCACCCCCCACAGCAGGCTCGGGATCGTCATCGCCTGGTGCACGCCCTCGTCGGTCAGGTCGATGTCGGTGGTCGAGGTGTGCTGCCCCGACTGGCTCCATTCGGTCTGTCCGTGCCTGACCAACGCGATTCGGCTCATGACGCCCCTTTCAGGCTGTCGACATAATTGCGGCAGGTGTCCCAGTTCGGGAGCAGCCCCTGCTCGGCCGCCTGCGCCAGGGTGGGAGCGGCGGTGTCCTTGTCCGACAGCAGGAAGTCGATCCCGTCGGGAAGGGGCAGCATCAGGGCGGGGTCCAACGGGTTGACGCCGTGTTCGCGGCCGGGGGAGTAGCCGGTCGAGCACAGGTAGGTCAGCGTCGAGTCGTCCTCCAGGGCCAGGAACGCATGTCCCAGACCCTCGCCGAGGTACACCGCGCGGCGGTGCTCGCCGTCCAGTCGGACCACGTCGACGGCGCCGAAGGTCGGCGAACCCACCCGGATGTCGACGACGAAGTCGAGCACCGCCCCCCGCGGGCAGCTGACGTACTTGGCCTGACCTGGTGGGACGTCGGAGAAGTGCACACCGCGTAGGGTCCCGGCCCGGGACACGGACAGGTTGGCCTGGGCGAGCGTCAACCGGTGCCCGACCGCCTCCTCCAGCCGCTCGACCTTGAACCATTCCAGGAAGACGCCCCGCGGGTCGCCGTGCTGGACGGGGGTGAACTCAAACGCTCCCGGCACGAGGAGCTCGCGGACCTGCATGATCGCGGATCCTATCGATACCGTGGCGGTATGACCGTGTTGAGCGTCGACGAGATTGATCGGGCCCTGGACGAGCTACCCGGCTGGGGAGGCGACGCCGACGACATCCGTTGTCGGTACGCGGCGGCCGACTTCCCGGCGGCGATCGCCCTGGTCGACGCGGTCGCGGTGGTCGCCGAGGAGGCGGGTCACCACCCGGACATCGACATCCGCTGGCGCGAGGTGCTGTTCGTGCTGGCCACCCACTCCGAGGGCGGCGTCACCGGCAAGGACATCGAACTGGCGACCCGGATCGGCGGCATCGCCCGCGGGATGGGGATCGTCATCGCCTGATTCGGGGCCGTGACACGCCGGGAGTTATGACTTCCGGCGCTCGTGGTGCATCATTGATCCACCCGCTGAAGTGACTGTTGCACCCTCATGAACTTTCCGATGGACCGACCAGGCCCATACGGGCCGGCAGTTCGGAGCGCCCACCGCGCGCTCGTCTGACCGGTACCGCTCACCTCACATCCGCCACTTGGCCGGATGCCGCCTGCTCGTCCCCGCCGGAGATCCACCATGCTCAGCACCCTCGACTGCTCGGACACGACCCTGCCTGCTCAGCCCGCTCCGACCCGCGCGCCCCAGGCGCGGGCGGGCGGCTTCACCGCCGCCGACGTCCTCGACGCCCACCGCGGCGGCAAGCTGTCGGTCGAGTTGCGCTCACCGCTGGTCGACAAGCGCGACCTGTCGATGATGTACACCCCGGGTGTGGCCGGGGTCTCCAGCCTGATCGCCCGCGACCCGGCCGCCGCCCGCGAGTACACCTGGGCCTCCCGCCTGGTCGCCGTGGTCTCCGACGGCACCGCGGTGCTCGGGCTGGGCGACATCGGGCCCAAGGCCTCGCTGCCGGTGATGGAGGGCAAGTCGGCCCTGATGCGCTCGTTCGCCGGTCTGGACTCGGTGCCGATCGTGCTGAGCACCAAGGACACCGACGAGATCGTGGCCGCGGTGACGGCGATCGCCCCCTCGTTCGGTGCGATCAACCTCGAGGACATCTCGGCGCCGCGCTGCTTCGAGGTCGAGGAGCGGTTGGTGCGGGCCCTGGACATCCCGGTGATGCACGACGACCAGCACGGCACCGCCGTGGTCGTGCTGGCCGCGCTGATGAACGCCGCCTCCGTGATCCGGCGGGTGATGGTCGACCTGAAGGTGGTGATCGCCGGCGCCGGGGCGGCCGGCATCGCCTGCGCGAAGATCCTGCTCGCCGCCGGGGTGCGGGACCTGGTCGTGATCGACTCCAAGGGCATCCTTTCGCAGGGCCGGCCCGGCATGCACCCGGTGAAGCAGCAGATGGCGTCGGTGACCAACCCGCGCGGATTGTCGGGTGACCTGGCCCAGGCGATGGCCGGCGCCGACGTGTTCATCGGGGTGTCCGGCGGATCGGTCGACCCGGCCCTGGTGCGCACCATGGGCCCGCAGCCGATCGTGTTCGCGCTGGCCAACCCGGACCCGGAGATCCACCCGGAGGATGCGCTCGCGAACGGCGCCGCGGTGGTGGCCACCGGGCGCAGCGACTTCCCCAACCAGATCAACAACGTGCTGGCCTTCCCGGGCATCTTCCTCGGCGCGCTGGACTGCGGCGCAACCCGGATCACCGAGGGTATGAAGGTGGCAGCCGCGGGCGCGATCTGCGCCGCGGTGCCGGGCCGGGCCGCCGCCGG
>DATDBV010000078.1:0-10609 GCA_036524715.1 Nakamurella sp.
GGAGCCGGCGCCAACCTGAGGCCAGCAGCGACGCCAGTTCGCGAGCGGCGGAACGCTGGGCGCGTTTGGCCAGCGGGGGAGTCGCGAGCAGGTCGTCCAGGGCGCGCAGCATCGTCAGGTAGTCCGTGCCGTCCAGGTGGGTCCGGGCGCGTACGGTCGCGGCCGCCGATCGACGTTCGCAGGCCTGCTCCAGGCGGGTCCGCGCGCGCTCGCGGTAGGGCGCGGGTTCTTCGGCGAGCTGCTCGACGAGGCGCTGCCGGGCCGACCGGATGTCCCGCCCGGTGTCGAACACCGCCACCACGCCGTCCAGGGAGTCCCGTAGCCCGGGCGGGGTGGTGCCCTCGAACAGCGGTGCGAACAAGGTGAGCACCGAGGCGATCCGGCGGCAGGTGGTGCTGGCCTCCATGGTGTCGCTGCCCTCGCGGACCGCCCGATCCGCGGTGATCAGCCGGTCCCGCTGCCGCGCGACGTAGGCGAGTACCGCGTCGCCGGCGGTCTTGCCCCGGCGCGGCTCCGGTGGACGGTAGTCCATGGCCCGGGCCAGCTTCGACGGTGAGGCCGCCGGTCGAGCGCCGCCGGCGAGCAGGACGTCGACGGTCGCCGCCAACTGCTCGCGGGTGCCCTTGACGATCTCCGCCTCGACCTCGCGCCAGCGCCGCGTCCGGTCGTCGGTGAGCGAGACGCCGGTGACGTGGTCGTCGGCGACCTCGATAAGCACGTTCCCGGCGGCGTCGAGCAGATGCCGGACGGTGCGTTCGTTGATCACCCGGGCGATCGGCCCGAGCGGGCGACCCCGGGCGGCGCCGAGCACCAGCGCCGCGATCCCGGCGGGTACCTCGTCCCCGTCGCCCAGCGGCAGGCCGATCTCGGTGCGGGCGCCCTCGACGGCCGGAAACTTGAGGTGCCAACCGGCGTCGGGCCCGCCGGTGCGCCGACGCAGCGTGATCCTGGACCTCAACAGGTCCAGCGGCTCGGTGTCGTAGTAGACCGCATCCAGGTGGTGGGCGATGGGGTCGACCGTCTCCGAGATGCCGACCGCGGCGAGCCGTTTGCGTCCGGTGAGTGACGGCAGGTGTGCGTCCGGATCCAGCTCGAGCTTGGTCTCGATCTCGAGTTGTCGCGTCGGCGTCGGGGTCGGGGATGCGGCGCCCGGTCCCGGGACGGACTTCTTGCGACGCGCGGCCATGCCTCTCTTGGTACTCGCATCCCTCGCCGGGGGCCAATCCCGGGCGGGTGTGTCACGGCGGCGCGGTCGATCCGCGCACCCGAAGCGTCGGCCGGATCAGCTGTTCCTCGGACGGCAGCGTGGGGTCGGCCATCCGCCGGACCAGCGCGCGGGCGGCCCGCCGGCCCACCTCGATGTTGGCGTTGTCCACGCTGGTCAGCCAGAGATGTCGCACCTGGGCGAGCGAGGTGTTGTCGTAACCGACCATCGACACGTCCTGCGGGACCAGCAGGCCGAGTTCCTGAGCGGCGGACATCGCGCCGATGCAACTGATGTCGTTCACCGCGCACACGGCGGTCGGTCGCTCGGCCCGGCGAAGGAGCCGGACCGCGGCCCGATAGCCGCCCTCCTCGGTCATGTCGCACTGCTCGATGACGATCTCGTCGGTGAGACCGTTCGCGGTCATGATCGACGCGTAGGACTCCCGGCGAAGCCGCGCGACCGCCCGATGGGTGCCGGCCAGATGGGCGATGCGCCGGTGGCCGAGCCCGATGAGGTGCTCGACGGCCAGGCGGGTGCCGATGCTGTCGTCATTGGCGACGACGTCCACGCGGGGGAGCACGATGTCCCGGCCGGCCGCGACGACGGTGGGCACGGCCGCGGCGGCCGCGGTGATCGCCGGGGTGGAGGGCATGGAGCCGACGAGGACCAGCCCGTCGACCCGCAGCTCCAGGAACCCGCGCAACAGCGACTCGTCGGCGCGCCGGTCGACCCGAGCGTCGGCGAGCAGGCATCGGTAGCCGTGTTCGGTCAGCACGCCGGTCAGGCCGTCCAGGCAATCCACGAACCAGGGGTTGCGCAGGTCGTTGAGCAGCACTCCGATGGTCTGCGTGCGCCGGGCGGTCAGTTGCCGGGCGATCGCGTTCGGGCGGTAGCCGAGTTCGTCCATGGCCTGCCGGACCGCCGCCCGCTTGTCCGGACTGACGTGCGGGGAGTCGCGCAGGACGAGCGACACCAGAGACTTGGACACCCCGGCCCGTTCGGCGACGGTCCGGATGGTCGCCGGTCGGGCCGACGCCGAATCGCTCACTCTCGGCACCCCCGACCTGATTGGACCGGTCCATCATAGCCCGTGGGGTCGGCCGGCGCGCGGTGATGCGCGCAGAGGATCCGGAACGCGAACGCTTGACAGGGAGCCGCGGCAATTGCCATGATGTCAAGACATTTGGACCGGTCCACAAGAGTGGGCGATCGGCAGGAGGACACAACATGGTGACGATCAACGACCGGGGGACCCTCGGGGTGGCGGTGGCCGGTTTCGGCTGGATGGGCCGTGTGCACACCCAGGCCTACGCCCGCCTGCTGCACCACTACCCGGACCTGCCGCTCGTGCCGAGGCTGGTGGCCGTGGCCGACGAGGTGGCCGGTCGGTCCGAGGAGGCGTCGGCGCAGTACGGCTTCGCCGATGCCGTGCGCGACTGGCGGGAGCTGGCCGCGAATCCGGCGGTGGACGCGGTCAGCATCACCGCTCCAAATTTCCTGCACCGGGAGATCGGCGTGGCGATGGCGCAGGCCGGCAAGCACATCTGGATCGAGAAGCCGGTGGGCCTGACCAGTGACGACGCTCAGGCGGTGGCCGACGCGGTGAGCGCCGCCGGGGTGCAGGGCGCGGTCGGCTTCAACTACCGCAACGCGCCGGCCGTCGCCGCCGCCCGTGACCTGATCGCGGCCGGTGAGATCGGCGCCGTCACGCACGTCCGGGTCCGTTTCTTCAGCGACTACGCCGCCCATCCGGAGGGCGCGCTGACCTGGCGGTACGAGAGACGGCGCGGCGGGTCCGGGGTGCTGGGCGACCTTGCCTCGCACGGCGTCGACTTGGCCCGGTACCTGCTGGGCGATATCGCATCCCTGGTCGCCGACAACGCGATCTTCGTGCTGGAGCGGGCCCGCCCCACCGGTGCCACCACCGCGCACGCCCGGGCCGCCGGCGGCGAACTGGGTCCGGTGGAGAACCACGACTACGCGTCCGCGTTGGTCCGCTTCGCCTCCGGCGCCCGCGGCGTGCTGGAGGCCAGCCGGGTCGCGGTCGGCGAGCAGAATGCCTACGGCTTCGAGATCCACGGCACCAAGGGCGCCGTGTACTGGGACTTCCGCCGGCTCGGCGAGTTGGGACTGTCCACCGGCACCGCCTACCAGGACCAGCCCGTCTCCACCATCTACGTCGGCCCGGGCGCCGGCGAGTACGCGGCGTTCCAACCGGGGTCGGCCAACTCGATGGGCTACGACGATCTCAAGGTCATCGAGGCCGCCCGCTTCGTCCGGTCGATCGCCGAAAAGCAGCCCTACGGCGCGACCCTGGCCGATGCGGTGTGGTCGGCGAAGGCGCTCGACGCGATGGTCTCCTCGGTCGAATCCGGCGCGTGGGTGACGCTGTCATGACGGTGCGGGTGGGCGTGGTCGGCGCCGGGATCATGGGTGCGGACCACGCGAACACGGTGCACCGCAAGCTGTCCGGGGCCGAGTTGGTGGCCGTCACGGACGTCGACGCGGCGCGTGCACGGGTGGTTGCGGAGGTCACGGGGTCCGCGGTACTGCCGGATGGGCGTGCGCTGATCGACGACCCGGCGGTGGACGCCGTCGTCATCGCCTCCCACGACTCGACGCACGCCGAGCTGACCCTGGCCGCGATCAAGGCCGGCAAGCCGGTGCTGTGCGAGAAGCCGCTGGCGCCGACGGTGTCGGAAAGCGCGGCGGTGGTGGCCGCCGAGCGTGCTGCGGTCGGCTCCGGCGTGCCCCTGGTGTCGGTCGGCTTCATGCGGCGCTTCGATCCGGGATACGTGCGGATGAAGGAGGCGCTGGCCGCTGGCCGGGTCGGCCCGGCGGTGGTGGTGCACGGGATCAGTCGGGGCGTCTCCGCGGGGCCGGGCGCGACCAGCGAGTCGAGCATCACCGGTTCGGCGATCCACGAGTTCGACTGCGTGCCCTGGCTGCTGGACTCGCCGATCACGCAGGTCAGCTGGCAGGCCGGCCGGCAGTCCGGCACGGTGGACTCGGCGCTCCGCGACCCGCAGGTGCTGCTGCTGCGCACCGCCGACCACGTGCTGACCACCGTAGAGGTGTTCCTCAATGCCCGGTACGGGTATGACGTGCGGTGTGAGATCGTCGGCGAACGAGGCACTCTCGCGCTCACCGAGCCGACCACCATGATCGTGGACAGCTCCCTCGGCCACGGGTACGACTACCCCGCCGACTGGCGCCCCCGGTTCGCCGAGGCCTACCGGGTTCAGCTCCAGGAGTGGGTCGACTCGATCGCGACAGGGGTGGCCTCCCCGCTGGCGTCGGCCCGAGATGGGCTGATCGCCACCGTCGTCGCCCAGGCCATGATCACCTCCATGCACGACGGCGGCCGGTGGGTGACGGTCGAGTCGCCGTCGCCGGGCTGACTTTCGACCCGGTGCCTGCCTACCCCAGGGCACCTGCCTGCCGCGGCACCGCCACCCGCTTCGCTGATCAAACCCGCGCCTGGCCCGGCGGTTCGGCCCGACAACCCGGTTTTGATCAGCGAGCCGCGGCGCCGCCACATGCTTCGCTGATCAAACCCGCGTCTGGCCCGGCGGTTCGGCCCGACCAACCCGGTCTTGATCAGCGAGCCGCGGCTCGGGAGCACTTCCGACCACACACGAAAGGCACTGTTGTGACGACCTTCCCGACCACACTCCCGACGCCCCGCACCCCCGACCCGAGGGCCGCCCGCGCCATGCGGTGGGGCATCATCGGCCCCGGGTGGATCGCCGAGCGCTTCGTCGGATCGGTGCGGCGCAACACCGGACAGACGGTGCTGGCCGTCGGATCCCGCGCAGCCGACCGGTCGGCGGAGTTCGCCACCCGCCTCGGCATCGAACGGTCCTACGGCTCGTACGAGGCCCTGCTGGCCGACCCGGACGTCGACGTCGTCTATGTGGCGAGCCCGCACAACGCCCACTTCCCCTGCGCGACACTGGCCATCGCCGCCGGCAAGCACACCGTGGTGGAAAAGCCGATCGCGCTCAACGCGACCCAGGCCGCTGCCCTGCGTGACCTGGCGGCCGCCCAGGGCGTCTTGCTCATGGAGGCGCTCTGGACGCTGTTCCTGCCGAAGTTCGACGTCATCCGGCAGTTGCTGGCCGACGGGGTGTTCGGTGACGTGCACACCGTGCTGGCCGACCACGGCGAGTACTTCGAGGCCGGCCACCGGATCCTGCGGCACGACCTGGCCGGCGGCCCCATGCTCGACCTGGGCACCTATCCGGTGTCCTTCGCCGGTTTCGTCCTGGGGTCGATCACCGACGTCCACGCGGCCGGTGAGGCGCACCCGGCCGGGGTGAACGGGCAGGTCTCCGCCGTGCTGGCCGCGCCGGGCGGCGCCCAGGCGGTCGTGAACGCGACCGTTTTCGGGAACACGCCGACCACCGCATCCGTGATCGGGACGGCCGCGACGCTGGCCATCGCCGGCCCGTTCTACCAGCCGGGTCCGCTGACCATGACGTCGGTGCGGGGCGACCGCCTGGTGTACGACGAGCCCGCCATCGCCCACGACGGCCTGTTCTTCGAGGCGGCCGAGGCGGCGCGGTGCATCGCCGACGGACGGACCGAGTCGCCGCTGCGGCCGGTCGCCGACTCGATCGAAACGCTGTTGGTCATGGACGAAATGCGTCGGCAGATCGGGCAGGTGTTCGACGAGGAACGATGAGCTGTCCTACCGGGCCCGATCCGGGTCGGCTCGCCCGGACGCCGGCAGGTAATGCTCAGCCCAGATAGGCCGTGGCCTCGATCTCGACCAGGAACACCGGCCGGCCCAGCGCGGCGACGCCGACCACGGTGTGGGTGGGCTTGACCGGCCCGGTGAACCAGCGGCCCCGCGCCGCCGACACGACCGGAGCATCGGCCGTGTTCACCAGGTAGGTGGTGGTCTGCACGATGTCGTCCATGGTGCCGCCGGCGGCCTCGACGACCCGCTGCATGTTCGTGAAAGTCTGCTCGACCTGCACCTCGATGTCGCCCTCGCCGACGATCGACCCGTCGGGGGCGAAGGAGACCATGCCGGAGATGTGCAGGGTGTCGCCCGCCCGCACCCCGTAGGAATAGGTGTTCACGGCGGCGATTGCCGATGGCATGGATTCCGGCACGATCGCTTCGATGCGCTTGGCCACAGATCCTCCCGTTGAGCTTTCCCGCATTCTGCCCGCGGATCCGGGCCTACCCATTGGTCGATGCCTGATCGCGAGGGGCTGTCCGCGTCCGTCGGTGCCGAGGGGGGCTGGTATGAGTCCCGGTTGCCGGACTGCGTCGGGCCCTGCGGCGCGGGATGTTTCGTACCCCAGGCGAGCGGCGACCCGCGTCAGGAGCGGCCGTACAGGAACGGCGCGAAGAGCTTGGTGGCCGCCGGCATGACGACGAACTCCAGGAGCGGCACGAGCAGCACGAGCATCGGCAGGGGCGCCAACCACCAGGGGAGCAGGTTCAGGCCGGGCACCAGGCCGAGCAGGGCCGTCAGGGCGAGAATCGTGGGCCAGAGCACGACCAGGGTGACCAGGATCATCTTCCACGGTGACGGACGCTTCGCCTCGGGCGACGGCAAGGGGAACCAGAAGTCCAGCCCGTGATGACGCTGGCGGTCGGTGTCACCCTCGACGAGGGGGACCAGCTCTGCGATGCGTTCCTGCAGCTCGGGTGAGGCGTCCCACGCCAGGAGGTGCTCCGTCGATGCCCAGCGCGGCATGAACACCCACCTCGGGTTGAGGGCCGTCGGTTGGTTCAGCGCCGCCCCGAGGAACCCCGGGAACCGGCCCATCACCTCCGCGGTGTCGGCCGCCCACTGCCGATAGTCGGCCTCGCGGCCGGGCTTGATCGTGCGAAGCAGCACCACGGCCACGGCACCTTCGTTGGTGGCCATCGCCAAGACCTCCGCGAGTCGGTCCACCGGACTCTATCGGTCGGACAGCCCGCCCGCCGGGAGACCCTCTTACCTGGACCGGAGGCGCCACGGAGCATCGACAGGACGCCGTCATCCCACGGTCAGAGCCACACTTGACCGTTCTACCTGATCACCCCTACGAAAACGTTCGTGTGTGCCATCCCTTGAGCGACGGGAGGAGTGTGCTTCACCGCACTGACGAGCCGATCAGTCAGGTGTGTTCGTTCGTCAGCGGGTGGGCGTTGGAGTTTACGTCGCCGGGCGGGTGTCAGGCCAGCGCCGGGCCGATCAGTCCGGCGACCAGGCCGAGGGCGGCGCAGATGCCCAGGGTGGTCAGCACCCCCCGTTTGAACCAGAGCAGCAGCAGCGCGGCGATCACGGTGATGCCCACGGCGAGCAGGTCGACGCTGCCCGCGGCGGGCACGTCGATGCTGATCGGCCCCCACGACCACGCCGTGGTGGCATCGAACAGGGTGTTGACCGCGAAGTACACGGCCAGGTTGGCGATCACGCCGACCACCGCGGCGGTCACGCCGGTGAGCGCGGCGGTCAGGTTCTGGTTGCCGCGGAGCCGTTCCATGTAGGGGGCGCCGAGGAACACGAACAGGAAGCAGGGCACGAACGTCACCCAGGTGACCAGCACCGAGGCGAGCACCCCCGCCACCCAGGGGTCCAGAGTGCCGGGGTTGCGGTACGCGCCGAGGAACGCGACGAACTGTACGACCATGATCAGCGGGCCGGGGGTGGTCTCGGCCAGGGCCAAGCCGCGAACCATCTCGCCCGGGGCGAGCCAGGCGTAGACCTCGACGACCTTCTGCGCGACGTAGGCCAGCACAGCGTAGGCGCCGCCGAAGGTGACCACCGCGGCGCCGGAGAAGAACACTCCCATCTGGGTGAACGTGCTGCTCGCCCCGGTGAGCAGCACGACCGCGAGGACGGGCAGCCACCATAGCACCAACCCGATCGCCAGGACGGTGAGAGTTCGTCGTTTGGACGGGGTCTCGGTGTGCAGGTGATCGTCGGAGATGAGTGGGGGCGGCCCGTCCGGGACCTTCGAGTCGGCGGCGGTCACCGCTGCCGGCCGCCATTTGCCCAGGAGCCAGCCGAGCAGCACGGCCACCGCGACCACGAGGGGGAACGGGACCGCGAAGAACGTCAACGCCAGGAACGCGGCCACCGCCAGGCCGACCAGCACCGGGCGGCGCAACGCCTTTCGGCCGACCCGGACCACGGACTGGGCCACGATCGCCAGCACCGCGGGGGCCAGGCCGGCGAACAGGGCGGTGACGACGGTGGTGTCGCCGTACGCGACGTAGATCCCGGACAGGACCAGCAGGGCCACGAACCCGGGCAGCACGAACAGGCCGCCGGCGATCAGACCGCCGCGGCTGCCGTGCAGCAGCCACCCGACGTAGGTGGCCAGCTGCTGGGCTTCCGGGCCGGGCAGCAGCATGCAGTAGTTCAGGGCGTGCAGGAACCGCTTCTCGCCGATCCACCGCTTCTCGTCGACCAGGGTGCGGTGCATGACCGCGATCTGCCCGGCCGGACCACCGAAGGTTTGCAGGGAGATCAGGAACCAGGCCTTGGTCATCGTGCCGAACGCAACCGGGGCCCCGGCCGTACCGTTCGCCACACGCTCCATGGGTGGTGGCACGGCGGTAGACCGTGGTGGTGGATTGCTGGTGGGGTGCGCGTCGTCGGACACGGGCTCATCCTTCGGTGGGCAGTGGTGTCGGTGTCGGTGTCGGTGTCAGGGGTCTGCGGGGGTGCGGCCGAGCAGCAGCCGGCGCCGGTGGTACTCGTAGAGACCGTCGAAGATCGCCCGGGAAACCGTGAGAGTGTGCAGGTCGGTGCCGGTCATCGACAGTCCGCGCAGGACCACGTCCAGCCCGGGAGCCTCAGGGGCGTCGTACCTCTCGTCGGCCAGGTCGGCCTCATGGACGATCTGCGCGATCGCCCACAGAACCGGGTCGGTCAGCTCATACCGCCGCAGGATGGTCTCGAAGCTGCAATCGCTACCGTGGTGTCCCAACTCGACCCCCCGCATGTCGAACGGGGTCGCATCCTGGGGCACCGCTGCGGGGTCGGCGACGAAGTCGAACTCCGCGGCCGGGTCGAGGAACCGGGTGATCAGCCAGGCACAGGCGGCCCGGTCGATGTGCACCCCCGGGCGGGTCACCCACTTCACCGGTGTTCCCGCCCGGCTCGGACCGGCTGCGGGTCGGTGACTGAGGCGGCCAACTCATCCAGAGCGTGGCGGGCCAGCTCCCGCTCCGCTGGTGGGAAGAAGTCCCGTCGGTCGATCGCCCGCCACTGCGTCCGTAGCCGGCGTAGCCCGCGGCGCCGCACCGGTTCCGCCTGCCCGGCGAGTTCGCCGATCATTGTGGTCAGCTCAAGGTATTCGGCGGCGCGGGTCGCGGCCATGCTCGCCGCCAGGTCCCGTTCCTGTGCGAGGCTGCCGGGCCGGGACATCCACACCCCCGCCCTGCCACCGGCCTCGACGACCTGGTCAGCCACCCACTCCAACTGCTCCAGGGTCCGGGCGTCCGCGGGCAACGCGACCACGCCGTCCCCAACCTGCGCCACTCCCAACTGACGAAGCCGCCGCCACACCGCGATCCGCGGTGTGGACGGCTCCCGGGGCACCCGGTACACCAGCAGCACCCACCCATCCGGCGTCCCAGCGGTCGTGGAGTGGCCCGAATCCTGCATTCAACTATGTAACCATGGTTGCGTTTGGCCGTTCGCCGGGGTGTCTGTCACCCCGGTCGACGCCAACGCCCGCAGCGGGCCGTGGAGCCTGGATCTATCAACCGGCGATGGACTACAGCCCGACGAGCATGCGAACCCGTTCACCACCCGCATCGCCGGCGACGGATCTGGCCGCGCTGGGCCTGGACCGGTCGGCGATCGAACGCATCTTCGCCAAGGGCGTGCGTACCGGACCGCGATCGCTGACGTCATGAGGACCTACGCCAAGGACATCGAGTACCTCGCCAAGCGCCACTTCGAACGAGCCGACTACCTTGGGCAGCCGGCGCAGGACCTGGAGTGGCTGAGCCCGAACATCGACAAGGCGGGGGCCGACGTGCCGAACGACGATCCAGATCCGCGACGTGGATCGCCGGGTCCAGGGCTTTCGCGAACGGGCATCAAGGTGGTCGGTGTCATTCCGGGCGGGGTCAGCGCGGGTCGGACAGAGCAGGCCGTCCGCGGTCAGGGCGTCAACTTTGACCTGGAGCGGGAGGGATCTCCCTGTCCCGCATCCGTGCGTTGGCCCAACAGGTGATCGCAGCGGGCAAGCCGTCGACATGATCGGCCTGCCCTTGAGTCGGGTCGGGGCGAAACCACAGGTCAGAGGCCAGTGTCGTACCCCTGTTGTACGTTGCTGGCATGGATGGATCGGTGGTGGGAGACGGGTCGGCGGCCGTGCTGGTCGACTCGTTGAAGGCTGCCGATCGGGAGATGGCCAAGGCGCAGGCGCGGCGAGT
>DATDBV010000079.1:0-4100 GCA_036524715.1 Nakamurella sp.
GCCCAAGGGCGCCCGTCGCACGCGCATCGCCGGATTGATCGAGAAGGTGCTGGCGGAATTCGAAGGCGACACCTTGCCCTTCGACAACGCGGCGGCGGATTCGTACGGTGAGTTGACCGCCCGGCGGGAGCGCGCCGGGCAGCCCAAGCCCATGGCCGACACCATGATCGCCGCCATCTGTCTCGCGAATGGTTGCGGAATTGTCACCCGCAACACCCGAGACTTCGAGGACGTGGGGCTCACTACCGTGACGAATCCGTTCAGCGGGTGACGGCGGCCCACAAGCACCGTCACCGGTCGGATATCGAGGTGCTGGAGTTCCTGCCGATGCCCGGCATGGACGCCGCGACCGAATGAGCTGCCAGCTCTCCGGTCAGGTCAAGGGGAGCGGCCGGCCGGAAGCCGGGCCCTTCTGTGGATGCCGCTCCCACTGGCATCACTGACTGTGACGGGCCGTTCGGGGCCTGCAATGTGTTGCGCGTCGCGGACGTCCCGATCCCCTCGCCCGCCGCGGGGTCAGGTGCGGGTGAAGGTGGTTGCGACGTCGGTCAATCTCAGCGACTGGGAGTGCCTGCGCGGATCGCCGGCATCCGCCCGGATCGGCGGACTGCGTCACCCATGGTCGAGGCCTCGGCGAACGTGAGGCCGGCCGGCTGTCGGCGAGCGCCGAAACCGGCGCGAGCACATACTCCGCGAAACCACCTTTGAGCGCAAGATTATCGCCGTACACCTGGTCCCCCGGACGGGACCGGGTGACCCCCGGCCCCACGTCGTGGACGACGCCCGCCACGTCCGAGCCGAGGGTCCGGCGAGCCGTCCCGCAGGCGGGCGCGATCGCCCTGCAGGGAGTCCGCACGGCCGTGGCGGGCAGCCGGGTGCTGATCAACGGTGCGGGCGGCGGGTCCGGATCCTTCGCCGTCCAGCTCTGTGCGCAGCTCGGCGCGCACGTCACCGGTGTCGACAACGCCGCGAAGCAGGAGTTCATGCGGTCGGTGGGTGCGGACGAGGTGATCGACTACGGTCGGGAGGACTTCACCCGCACCGGGCGGCGGTACGACCTGATCCTGGACATGGTCGCGCACCGGTCGGTGTTCGCCTACCGGCGGGCGCTGGCGCCAGGTGGCAGGTATCGGTGCGTGGGCGCGTCGGTGGGCACGCTGCTGCGGGTGCTCACCGTCGGTCCGGTGGTCGGGCGACTGACCGGCCGGTCGATCGGGGTGCTCGCGGTGAAGCAGGGCCCGACCCACTTCGAGCCGCTGGCCGACATGTGCGTGGCCGGGCGGGTGAAGATCCACATCGACCGCGTCTTCGCGCTCGACGAGGTGCCCGCCGCGCTGGCTCGGGTCGGTGAGGGACGCGCACTCGGAAAGGTCGTCGTCGGCGTGGCGTGACGCGGCCGAGGGCGGATCGTCAGCTGTGCCCGGTCACCGTTTCGCCGGCGGGGTTCTCCAATTGATCGGGGGTCACTTCAGGTTCGTGACTCGCGGATCGACTCTCGTTCGAACCGCCGCTCTTTCGGCGTCCGCGGCCGTGCCGGTCCGCTCACCACCGGTGCGCCACGTCGATCACCAATCGGTGCCCCGCTCCCGGCCCGTCCAGCACGAACGCGCGCATCGGCAGCCGCGCGCGAACCCCGAGGCCGATGTCGGAGGATGCAGGCTCGCTCGGCGCCCAGATGACCTGGCGGAACGTGGAGTAGCCGGCGACGTTGACCGCCTCCAGCGGGTTGGCCGGTTGGTATGTCGGCATACCGTTCGCGAACACGGGGGCGGTGACGACGATGCTGATCCGCGCGCCGCCGCGGGGCTGCGGATAGCTGCCGTCGTGCGGGGACCAGGTGTCGACGTAGCCCACCCAGAAGTCCGGGCGCCCGTCGCCCGCGGGGCCCAGGTCGACGACCAGCCGATCGAAGCAGGTGTGCCGGCCTGCGCGCAGGTTGGTGATCGGCTCGCTGGTGGGACCGGAGCCGGTCTTCGGCAGCGAGCCCCAAGTGACGGCGCACCCGCTGGACGCGGAGGCGGTCGAGGTCGTCCAGGTGCCGGCCGACGCGGAGACCGCCGGGACGATGGTCATCGCGGTGGCCAGCGCCAACGATCCGATCAGACGCCTGCCGCGGGGGATGAGGTTCATGGTGTCCTCCTCTCGGACAGCCACAGGACGAACGGGCGGGCGGGCCGTTGCGTCCCATTCATCACGCTTCGGCCGCACTTGCGTCTCGGTTCGACGATAGGTGAGGGTTGTCGGCCGGTGCGGGCCCGAGTCCCGGTCGACGAGCTGCCCGACGTGGTGCGCCCCGAAATCGGACGCATTCACCGGCCGTCGGCTGCCCGTCGACACCGACATGTGCACTGTGATTTCCGTTGCACACGAGGCTGTTTCACTGCTTGGCCACCGCTCGCCGATGCCGTCGTCCGGCACAGCCCTGCCGACCCGAGGGCGTAGATGGACTGACCCGGTGCCGGCCGAGCAGATCAGCTATCGGCCGACCTTCCCGAAGAGCCCGGCGATCGGGCCGATGACCAAGGGGCGAGCAGCGACTCAGCCGGCGGTCAGGACCGCGATGGAAGCGAGGAATATCCAGAATCCGGTCCTGTTCATGGTGTCCTGGGCGGCGTACATGTGGCTGAGGTTGCGCAGGGCGCCGGTGGCCAGGACCAGCGCGACGTGCCCGAGGATGAACACGCAGAAGTACAGCATCGTGGGGAGGTGGATGGCCCGTGCCAGCTCGATCGGGTAGATGCGGTTGAGGGTGGTGTTGGCCTTGGGCCAGAGTCCGGACATGCGGATGCCGGTCGCGGGGAAATGGTCGTCGTCCAGGATTGCGCGCACCGCGGGGGTGTCGCCCAGGACCGTCAGGAGCAGGTCACCGGCGGCCAGGTCGTGGGCGTAGGCGGCGATGGCGTCGGCCTCGTCGGCGAGCTGCCGGATCGACACGGCCTGGTCCTGCACGGTCCGGATCGCCTCGTGGGCGCTGGTGGCAGCGCCGCTGTGGGTGACGATCGCGTCGGCGACCTCCGCGGTGGTGAAGGCGTCCCGGTCGGCCGGTCCGCCGACCGGATGGGCCAGCCGGTCCCGCAGCATGGTCGCCGGGTCCAGGACCAAGTAGGCGTGGTTGGCGTACCGTCCGCGGGTCATCGCCACGTAGAACGGCTCCCGCTGGGTCAGCGCGTCGGCCAGCACATGGCTGGTGTCGACGGTGATGCCCTGGGCGCGGTGCGCGGTGGTCGCGTACCCGAGATCGACATGCTCGCGCACGTAGGCGGCGGACAGGGTGACCGCGGACGCGCCGGGCCGGCCGGCGTCCAGCAACCGGACGGTCAGCGACCCATCCCTGTGCGCACGCTGCACCTGCCAGCGCTGCCCGTTGCGGACGAACCCATCACCCAGCCGTTCGGAAGCACTCACCGGCCCGGAGGTGCCGTCGGGTTGGGTGCGGTCGATGCGACGGGTGACGACGACGTCACCGGCGCCGACGGACAGCCCGTTGCGCACCGCCACGGTGGTGGTGTCCTCGACCCGCCCCGTGCCGATGAGGTCTACCTGGGCGCGCCGGTTAAGCTGCACGACGGTGTCGTTGTCGGCGGCGATGAGCACGCTGCTGCGCCCGGCCCGCACATCGGCGGACCAGGCGATGTAGGCGGCCTCCGCCATCTGCTCCTGGTCGCCGGAGTGGATCCGCTGGTGCTCCGCGTAGTCCGCGAGGGCGGTGGGGTCGCCGCTGCGGAGGCGGTCGGCGGCGTCCTCTTCCCAGGTGCGGCGGGTGCCGTCCGGGTTGATGAACCGGCGGACCTGGGTGAGCGTAGGCGGATCCGGGTGTCGGGCGCAGAGCAGCCCGAACGCGCCGCCGGTCTCCACCGCGGACAGCTGGCACGGGTCCCCGACGAGCAGCAGCTTCGCCCCCGCGGCGCTGGCCTGCCGCGCGAGGTGGGTGAGGGTGAAGGTGCCCGACATGCCGGCCTCGTCAACGATGAGGAGTTGCCCGGGATGCAGCCGCCACCGGTCAAACTCGCTGTTCAGCCGGTCCAGCGCGGCCCGCAGCCCGGCGATCCGCTGTGGGTAATCGGCCCGGTCGAGCGCCCGGGTCAGCACAGCGATCCGAC
>DATDBV010000080.1:0-11137 GCA_036524715.1 Nakamurella sp.
AGCGTCGGCCAGCACTAGCGAGCGTGACCGGTCCCACGATCGCTAGGCGTGGTGGGCGGGTTCGTGGGCTTGGTGGCCTTGGGGTTCGAGCTGGAAGGTGCAGTGGTCGACGTCGAAGTGTTCGCCGAGGCATTCGCCGAGCCGGTCGAGGACTTCGCCGGCGCGACCGTCGGTCAAGCAGTCGGCGTCGACGACGACGTGGGCGGACAGCACTGGTACGCCGCTGGTGATGGTCCAGGCGTGCAGGTCGTGGACGTCGGTGACACCGTCGATTTCGTTGATGTGCTGGCGGATCTGGTCGAGGTCGATGCCGCGGGGGGTGGCTTCGAGGAGGACGTCGACGACGTCACGGAGCAGCGAGAACGCCCGGGGGATGATCATGACGAAGATGAGCAGGGAGGCGATCGAGTCGGCGCGGGTGTAGCCGGTGAAGGTGATGATGAGGGCGGCGGCGATGACGGCCAGGGAACCGAGGAGATCGCCGAGGACCTCGAGGTAGGCGCCGCGGAGGTTGAGGCTCTCGTCCTTGCCGCCGCGCAGGATCAGCAGGCCGACGGTGTTGGCGACGGCGCCGACCACGGCGACCACCAACATCAGTCCGCTGGAGATGTCGGCGGGCTGGTTCCAGCGTTCGATGGTTGCACGAGAACCCACACGGCGATGCCGGTCAGCAGGAGCCCGTTGACCATGGCGGCCAGCACCTCGACCCGTTGGAGCCCGTAGGTGCGGGCGGAGGTGGCGGGTCGGGTGGCCAGGGTGGCGGCGATGAGGGCGATCAGCAGGCCGGTGGAGTCGGTGAGCATGTGGCCGGCGTCGGCGAGCAGGGCCAGTGATCCGGAGGCAAGACCGCCGATGACCTGTATGACGAAGATCGAGGCGGTGATCGCGACCACGATGACCAGCCTTTGGCGGTGTCGTCCGGTGGCGGTCTCGGGGGCGTGGGAGTGGCTGTGTCCGCCGGTCATGCGGCGTCTCCTGCAGCTTGAGGGGACATGGGCGTGGGGTGTAGTCGGCCCAGGCCGGGCACGAAGCGGCCGGCGGTGGCCGCGTAGGCGAGGTAGGTGGTGGGGTGGCGGCGGCGCAGGTACGGTTCCTCGACCAGCCGGGTCTGGATCTGGCACGCGGTGATCAACAGTACGACGCCGACGAGCGACAGCCAGGCCGGCGCCATGGTGGCAGTACCAATGTGGATCATCATCAGCGCGGTGAAGATCGGGTTGCGGACCAGCCGGAACAGACCGTGGGTGACCAGGTCGGTGGACTCGGCCACGTCGACCCCGATCCGCCACGAGCGGCCCATCGCCCCCTGCGCCGTCATCCCGAGCGGTATGCCGGCGGCGGCGACCACGGCACCGACCGCAGTGACCAGGACCGGCAGGTTCCACGTCGGCAGTACGCCGACGGCGGCCAGCCACGGAGCCGCCAGTCCGGCCAGCACCGACGCGGCGAACCCGATGCCGGCGACCCGGGCGGCCGGATCCTGGGCAGCGCCTCGGATTCCGTTGAAGCCGGTCGAGCCGGTCCTGCGGTACTGCTGCCACGTCCGCACCGCCAGCAGCAGCACGACCGCCAGCAGGTATAGCAGCCCGGCCGCCACCGCGGCCAGCTCAGTCATGGCGGAAGCCCCCAGCGAGACCGGCCATGGCGCCGGCGTCGTCGGCTGCAGGGTCGTGGTTGGCGGCACACAGGGTGACCGCGTCGCCGGTCACGGCCAGTAGCCGCTCGGCTGCGGCGAGGAGCCCGTTGAGCTCGGCGGGAACGGCGAGGGAGTACATCGAGGAGCGGCCCACGGTCCGCGCGGACACCAGGCCGCAGTCCCGCAGACAGGCCAGGTGGGTGGAGGTGGTGCTCTGCGCCAGCCCAAGGTGGGCGGTCAGGTCCACCACCCGGTGCTCGCCGAGGGCGAGATGCCGCAGGATCGTCAGCCGGGCCGGGTCGGCGAGACTGCGGAACAGGTACACCGCGGCGGCGGGACCGGACTCGGCGCTGGCGTCGGCCTCGCCGGCCAGCTGCTCGGCCATCCGAGGATCATTCATCGTCATGCGTCGATGACATCGTATTCGGTCGTGAATTGTCAAGGCCCGTGACAGCCGTGACTGAATTCAGCAGTGGCTGTATCGTATTGCGGGTGAGTATCGAGGTGTTGACCGGTCCGACGGTCGCGGTGGACGCGGAGGCGCTGGGCCGGGTGGGGAAGGCGTTGGCCGATCCGACCCGGCGACGGCTGCTGCTGGCGTTGGTGCAGGGGCCGGCGTTCCCGTCGGACCTGGCCGAGGACCTGGGTCTGACGCGGGCGAACGTGTCGAACCATCTGACGTGCCTGCGCGGCTGTGGGCTGGTGTCCACGGTGCCGGTCGGACGGCGGGTGCGCTACGAGCTGGCCGATCCGCGGCTGGCGGGGGCGTTGGCGCAGCTGGCGTCGCTGGTGCTGGTGGTCACCGCCGGCACGGCGGCCGAGCCGTGCGGCCCGGATGACTACGACTGCGACAACGATCCGGCGCTGGACGAAGCGAAGCCGGAGGAGTCCGTGGCGGTGGGGGTGTCTGGTGGCTGACGTCTGCTGCGGCCCGGATGAGGTCGACGAGCACACCGGGTCGGCGGTATCAGCGGAGTCGGCAGGGTCGGCGTCGGTGACGCCGGTGTGGCGGATCCGGGAGCTGCAGGCCGCCGCAGCAGCGGGGGTGCTGCTGCTGGCGGGACTGCTCGCACCGGCCGACACCGTGGTGGAGACGGTCCTGTTCGCGGCCGCAGTGGTCGTGGGTGGGGCGACGTTCGTCCCCGGTGCGATCCGCGGACTGGTGAAGGGCCGTCTCGGGGTTGGCCTGTTGATGACGATCGCCGCGGTCGGGGCGATCCTGCTCGGCGAGGTGGCCGAGGCCGCCGCGCTGGCGTTCTTGTTCTCTATCGCCGAAGGGCTGGAGGGCTACGCCCTGGCCCGCACCCGGAACAGTCTGAGGGCCCTGCTCGACCTGGTGCCGCCGACCGCGACCGTGCTGCGGTCCGGAGCCCCCGTCACGATCCCGGCCGCCGACCTGCAGGTTGGTGACCTGCTGCTGGTGCGTCCCGGCGAGAAGATCGCCACCGACGGGGTGATCCGCTACGGCCGGTCCGCGATCGACACCTCGGTGGTGACCGGGGAGTCGGTGCCCGTCGAGGTCGGGCCCGGCGCGGAGGTGTTCGCCGGCACCGTCAACGGCACCGGCGCGCTCGAGGTCGACGTGACCGCCACCGCCGCCGACAACTCCTTGGCCCGGCTGGTGCACGTGGTCCAGGAGGCGCAGGAACGCAAGGGCTCCAGCCAGCGGCTGGCCGAGCGGTTCGCCCGACCCCTGGTGCCCGGCGTGCTGATCCTGGCCGCCCTGGTCGCGGTGATCGGCAGCCTGGTCGACGATCCTGCCGTGTGGATCCCGCGGGCGCTGGTGGTGCTGGTCGCCGCCGCCCCGTGCGCGTTCGCGTTGAGTGTCCCGATCGCGGTGGTCGCCGCTATCGGCGCTGCGTCGAAGGGCGGGGTGCTGATCAAGGGCGGCGCCGCGGTCGAGCAGCTCGGCGCGGTCAAGGTCGTCGCCGTCGACAAGACCGGCACTCTGACCCGCAACGAGCCCACCGTGATCGAGACTGTCCCCGCCGGAGCGGCCGACCCCGCCCGGGTGCTGGCGGTGGCGGCCGCGTTGGAGGCCCGCAGCGAGCACCCGCTGGCCGCGGCGATCACCGCCGCCGCCACCGACCTGCAGGGCCTGGACGCCACCGACGTGGAAGCCGTTCCCGGGCAGGGACTGACCGGGCTCGTGACCGGCCGCCCGGCCCGGCTCGGCAAGCCCGGCTTCGTCGCCGTGGCCGATCTGGCCGCCGATGTGGAGCGGTTGCAGGACGCCGGCGCCACCGTGGTGCTGGTCGAGTACGACGGCACCGTGCTCGGCGCGGTCGCGGTCCGTGACGAGATCCGCCCGGAAGCGGCGGAGGCGGTGGCGATGCTGCGCCGCCAGGGGGTGTCGGTGGTGATGCTGACCGGCGACAACGCCCGCACCGCGGCCGCGATCGCCGCCCAGGCTGGGATCGAGGAAGTCCGCGCTGAGCTGTCCCCGCAGGACAAGGCGCGGATCGTGACCGAGCTGCAGGCCCGCGGTCCGGTGGCGATGGTCGGGGACGGCATCAACGACGCCCCCGCCCTGGCCACCGCCGATGCCGGCATCGCCATGGGGGCGATGGGCAGCGACGTCGCCATCGAGGCCGCCGACGTCGCGTTGATGGGCGAGGACCTCCGCCGGCTTCCCGATGCGATCGCCCACACCCGCCACGCCCGGGCCATCTTCACCCAGAACCTGGTCCTGTCCGGCCTGATCATCGTCGCCCTGGTCCCGTTGGCCGGGTTGGGGGTGCTCGGTCTGGCCGCGGTGGTCGCCACCCACGAGCTCGCCGAGGTCCTGGTCATCGTGAACGGGATCCGCGCCGGACGGCGCCGCTTGCTGCCGACCCGCCCCGCGGTCCGCGCCCCCCGCCAAGCCCGCACCACACCGACTCCCCCTGCCGCGCCCCTTGCTGCCGCCCGGAGCGCGCCAGTCGCCCTGCTGACCTTGACGCCGCGGGCCGGCGCCCCGGTCTGCCACGAGGCAACCGTGCTGACGATGGCCCCACCCACTCCCAGCGCCGACACCGGGACCGACAGCTGCGGCTGTCAGCCGGGCTGCAGCTGCTGCGCCTAGGCAACCAATCCGCGGTCCCAGCCGTTGACCGAGAGCACCCATCCCAATAGCACCTGTCCCACGATCAAGGAGTCGACTCACCGCCCATGGCCAGCCGACGCAAGAACCCAGGTCCCAACCAGTCCAGCCAGGCGAGCAGACGGGCCCGGCTCGCCGCCGAGCAGCAGGCCGCCGCCCGGGCGAAGAAGCGGAACCGGATCATCACCGCCGTCGCGGCCGGGGTGGTGCTGCTGACGATCGGCATCGGGGTCGTCCTGCAGGTCCGCTCGACGAGCGGGAACGAACCGCCCACAGCTTCGGCGGCCGACGTAACCGTGCGCGAGGACTCGCACCGGCTGTCGGATGTGCCCGACGGCAAGGTGACCTTCGTGGAGTTCCTCGACTTCGAGTGCGAGGCCTGCGGTGCGGCGTTCCCGGCGGTGGAGCAGCTCCGAGCCGCCTACGGCGACCGGGTGTCGTTCGTGGTCCGCTACTTCCCGCTCGATGGGCACTTCAACGCCGACCGGGCCGCGCGGGCCGTCGAGGCCGCCGCCCAGCAGGACCAGTTCGAGGCGATGTACAAGAAGATGTACGAGACCCAGGCGGAGTGGGGGGAGCAGCAGGTCCCGATGGACGACCGGTTCCGCCAGTACGCCCAAGACCTCGGGCTGGACATGGCCAAGTGGGACGCCGACTACGCCTCCGACGCCACCAAGGCGCGGATCCAGGCCGACATCGACGACGGCACGGCCATGGGTGTCACCAGCACCCCGACGTTCTTCGTCAACGGGCAACGGCTGGAGCCGAAGTCCTACGACGACCTGACCACCGCCCTCGACCAGGCCCTGGACCAGCAGTGACCCGAACACCTCCCCGGGCCAGGCCAGCCGCAGACGCGGACCCCGACCTGTCTGAGTTGGACGTGACCGGGACGGCCACGGTGGTGGCGACCCGGACGGTGGCGTGGGTGCTGCTGGTGGCCGGGCTGGTCGGGTTCGCGGCCGCGTTCGTGCTGGCGGTGGAGAAGTACCTGCTACTGACCAACCCCTTCTACACCCCGTCCTGCACCATCAACACCGCGATCTCCTGCGGTCCCGTGATGAGCTCGCCGCAGGCGGCGGTGTTCGGGTTCCCCAACCCCTACCTGGGGATCGCCGGGTTCGCCGTGGTCGCCGCCACCGGGGCGATGCTCCTCGCCGGCGGCCGGCTCGCCGGCTGGTACACGGCCGGCCTGCAGATCGGTGCCGTGCTCGGCACCGTGTTCGTGGCCTGGCTGATGGTGCAGAGCCTGACCGTGATCCACGCCCTCTGCCCGTACTGCATGGCCGCGTGGGCGGCGACGTTCGCCATCGTCTGGTACGTCACAATCACCAACCTGGGCCGGATCCGGCACCGCCTCCCCGACACCCTCGACCGGGCCGTCGGGGTGGCCGGACGCAACCACAGCGCCATCCTGGCCGGCTGGCTGCTCATCGTCGCCGTGCTCGTCACCGTCACCGCCTGGCAGTTCTGACATGCGCACCCCAACGTGGCGGACCCCCGCCAGGCACACCGCCCGGCTGGTGGCGGCGCTGGTCGTCACCATGGTGCTGGCGGGTGCGTGCGGCCGGGAAGAGGTCGACGTGGTGACGCGGACCGGCAGCCGTGAGCTCGGCGGATCGTCTGACACCGGACAGGTCAACAAGGCGCTGACCTGGATCCCGGTCGCCGACCGGCAACCGGCGCCGGTCGCCGCCGGTCCGGCGTTGAGCGGCACCGGCACCGTGTCGACCGGCGACTACCCCGGCAAGGTCGTCGTCATCAACGTCTGGGGGTCGTGGTGCGGGCCGTGCCGGCTTGAGGCCAAGGACCTGGCCGAGGCCAGTGAGAAGACGGCGAAGACGGCCGCGTTCGTCGGCCTCAACATCCGCGACACCAACCCCGACGCGGCGCGGGCGTTCGTGCGGGCCTTCCAGATCGGCTACCCCCACATCTACGACCCGAACGGTGAGCAGCTGGTCCGCTTCGCCGGCACCCTCCCCCCGAACGGGATCCCGACCACCCTGCTCATCGACAAACAGGGCCGGATCGCCGCCCGGATCGTCGGGGTCGGCGACCAAACCACCCTGCTCGGCCTGATCGACGACGTCGCCCAAGGCAAGTAGGCGGACCCGCGATGCTGCCTCTCGAGATCGCCGACTGGATGCAGAACGCCGTCACCGGATCGATGATCATCGCGCTGCCGGTGGCCCTGCTCGCCGGGATGGTGTCGTTCTTCAGCCCCTGCGTGGTGCCGCTGCTGCCCGGCTACCTCGCCTACGCCAGCGGCATGAGCGCCGCCGACCTGGTCGCCGGCCACACCCGACCCCGCCGCACCCTCGCCGGTGCAGCCCTGTTCGTCCTCGGCTTCGCCAGCGTCTTCGTCGCCGCCGGCGTCATCTTCGGCACCGTCGGACAAGCCCTGGTCACCTACCAGACCCAGATCAGCCGGACCGTCGGCGTCATCACCATCGCCATGGGCCTGATGTTCACCGGACTCCTCCCGATCGGCCGCCGGGAAATGCGGCTGCAACGGATGCCGGCCGTCGGACTCGCCGGCGCACCACTGCTCGGGATCGTCTTCGGGCTCGGCTGGACCCCATGCATTGGCCCCACCCTCAGTGTCGTCCTCTCCCTGGCCCTGACCGAAGCCAGCGCCAGCCGAGGCGGACTACTCGCCTTCACCTACGCACTCGGCCTCGGCATCCCGTTCCTCATCGCCGCCGTCGCCTTCGCCAAGATGACCCGGGCCGTCGACCTGCTCCGCCGCCACCAGCAGACCCTGCTCCGCGTCGGCGGCGCCGCCATGATCACCGTCGGCATCCTGCTCGTCACCGGCCTGTGGGACCGGGCCACCGCCGCCCTACGACAATGGGCCGCCCAGTTCACCACCATCCTGTAACTCTGCAGCGCTCACCTTTCCAGGCTGAGAAGAAGAGTCGATGATCGATCGCCGCAGGGTGGATGAGCAGGGCAACAGGTAGTCACCAGTACAATTTCCGCCGCGCCGCGCTCGACCCCAACCAGAGTGGTCGAACTCCGGATGCGGGATCGGAGGATCCGGGCCTGCTGAGGCCGACATCGGTCCGCCTGGTGAGCCGCGGGCCGGCCGTTTGGGGAGGGCGGACTATGGCGGTCGGTCCGCCTGCCATGATCGTCTGGTCCCATCCACAGCGGAGGAACCTGCCCAATGAACTGGCTGGAGCGTCGGAGCCGTCGCGGGCTCGGCAGGGAAGCAGCCGAGCGGGTGAGCGCGGGTTGCTACGGAGCGATCGTGGCCGCGTCAACACTCGCGGGCACGTCCGAGCTGCCGGCCGGGAAGCTGACGTTGCTGGTCGTCGCCACCAACCTGGTCTACTACGGGACCCACGTGTTCGCGTACTCGATCGGTGACGCTGATCTGGAGCACCAGCACCTCCACCGGATCGCCGCCCACCACGCACGCGTCGGGGCTCCGATGATCAGCGCCGCATTCCTTCCCCTCATCGTGGCGCTGGTCCTCGAAGCCCTCGGCGTCGACCATCAGCGCGCAACAAACATCGGCGTGTTCACCGCGGCCGGGTTGTTGGTTGTGGTGGCGCTTCCTGGCGCTTATCTGCACGGGGTGCGTGGCTGGGGACTGGTGTGGATCACACTGCTGATCGCAGCGTTGACCGGAGTGCTTGTCGTCGCGAAGGTGTGGCTGACCCATTGACCTGCTGGCACACGATCTGGCATTCCGCATTCATTCAATCCGGGACAGGTGGGCCCCGGTAGTCCGCCTTCAGGCGGGGTGGTCATGATGCTTCCTGGTTGGCGTCATCGACGGCGGTGAGTGGGCGGACGCGGCGGGCGATGTCGGAGTAGGCGGCGTCGGGGTCGAGCTCTTCGTGGGCGTTGTCGCACACGGCCACGGCCCGAGTCCGGCTGCTCTCCTCCTCGCCGCCAGCGACGACGGCGAAGCCTGCATCTGCGACCTCACCGAACCAGTCGGACTGTCCCAACCGACCGTCTCCCACCGCATGCGGCTGCTCGCGGACCCCGGCCTGGTCAGCCGTGACCAATGCGGCAAGTGGGCCTACTACTGCGTTGTCGATCAGACTCTGCACGCCACGCTTGGCTCTCGAACCCTCGCGGCACGTAGCCGCGGCGCTTCGCCAGGACGGCTAGTCGAGTGTGAGCTGGCGGCGATGGTGGTCGTAGTGCTCGGTGCCGTAGTGATAGACGTCCAGCACGCTCATCTGCGGCCGAAAGTACGGGTCCCAGTCCGTCGGGAAGTGCATCGTCAGGACCAAGGTCTGCTCAGACTCGCGGTCCAGCTGTCGCCGTAGCGCCCGCAGGGTTCGCCGCATCAGCGCGACCATGGCGGTGGGCGGAACCAGCTGACCACCCGCCCACGAGCCGGCGTAGTTGACGACATGGAACGGACGGTGGGCCGCGTTCAGTGCGGCCGCGAACCTGTGGCTACGCCCCGATCGACCTAGCACATGTACCAGCGGCATCAGTGTGCGCACGATCAGATAGCCGAACACCATGTGGTAAAGCAGTTGCCGGTTCGTCCACCTGGTACCGCTACTTCGGCGCCGCAGGTCCGATCCACCAGCCCGCTCGACCAACGCGGCGAAGTCAGCCTCCACCCGGTTCATCTCCGCAACGATCCCGGCACGGTCCATCTCGCAGCCTCCAACCAGACCGTATCGCTATCGATGACTGGAAGGGGCCACGAAAGGTGGGGACGTCAGCAGGCCCATGAGCCGTTCCTCCAGCGAAGCTGAGTCGGCCTGGTTCGTGGCGGCCGGCGGCGGCTGCTGGGTCGTCGATAGCCGACCCGACTGAGAACGGGTGTCTGCCAGGGTGGTGGCAGTTGCCTCGCCTCAACGCACCATGACCCGAGGTCCTTCCTGGGCTTACTGCAGTTGGAGAACAAGCTTCTGGTCCGGCTGCAGGCGCAGATCGGCGGGGTTCCCGGGGACGGGTGTCCCGTTGCTGGTGAGCACCAGTTCGCGACCGCTGTCGGCGCGGACGCCGCCGATCTGGGTGGCGGTGAGCTTCACTCCCCATTGGGTGAACAGCTGGCCCAGGGTGAAGACCTCGCCGGCGCGGTCGGCTTCGATGTGGATGGTGCCGTCGGGTTCGTGGGTGTGTAGCGCGGACATGGCGCCGGTGGTGGGGTCGACACCGATATTGGCGGCAACCGGAATCTCGGCGCCGTCGATGACGATCCGCAGCCGCGGATGGTAGTGCTCGGCTGTTCCCATCGGTCCCAGGTCAAGCCCCGCGCCGGTGACGCGGGACGCGACGTCGTCCGGTGCCGGCCACGGCGGCGGTGAGGTCTCGTCAAGGACGGGCGAGGCGGTCGAGACACTGGGCGGACGGTCGCTTGTGCTGGTGGTACGGGGATTGGCGCAGCCGACCAGCAGACCAGCGAGGCAACCGACAACGACCAGTGCGACTCGGGCGGACCTGCGATGGTCGGCCCGCGGCCGAACCTGGCCGGCGGGTCTCGGCGTCGGTAAGGCTAGTGCCGACATGAGAGGTTTCCTTGCCGTAGAAGAAGTGGCGAGCCTGGCACGACCCCGCCGGCCGGGCCGGCGTCTGCGCCGGTCCGGCCTAGGCGTCGGGTCTGGTCAGCCGAGGCTGGTGAGTAGGTCGGCGCAGGCCTGCTCGCAGGCGCGGCACGCGTCGGCGCAGATCCGGCAGTGGTCGTGCATCTCGGCGTGCTGCGCGCATTCGTCGCCGCAGCTGCGGCAGGCGGTGCGGCAGGCTTCCAGGACGGCGCGGGTCAGATTGGCGTCGTAGCCGGTGTGCCGGGACAGCACCCGCCCGGTGACAGCGCAGATGTCGGCACAGTCCAGATCGGTGCGGATACAGCTGCGTAGCTGATCGACCATCTCCTCGCTGAGACAGGCATCGGCACAGGCCGTGCAGGCCTGAGCACAGTCAAGGCAGGCGTCGATGCAGGCAGCCAGGAGGGTCTGGTCAATGCCGAGGTCGCCGGGGTAGGCGTCGAGCATCTGCTGGGTGGTGGCCATGGATACTCCTCATGAGTGTGGGGGGAATGCGGGTTGGTGCTGCCTTCGACCGGTCCGGCCGGCAGCAGGCCGGTGTTGATCCCGAGGTCGGGTCAGAGCTGCTCCAGCAGCTGGTTCATGGTGTCGATCTCGGCTTGCTGGTCGGCGATGATCTTCTTCGCCAGGGCGATCGCCTCGGGGTTCTCTCCGTTGGCGACCTCCTCTTGGGCCATGGTGATGGCGCCCTTGTGGTGGGTGACCATCCCGGTGAGGAACAGCCGGGTCGCGTCCTTGCCGGAGGCCTGGTCAAGGGCGTCCATGTCGGCTTGGCTCATCATCCCGCCGCCCATGTCGTGGTCCATGCCCATCGACGGGCTCGGGTTCTCGCCCCAGCCGGCGAGCCAGCCGCTCATCTGGGCGATCTCGGGGGCTTGGGCGGCTTTGATCTGG
>DATDBV010000081.1:0-6342 GCA_036524715.1 Nakamurella sp.
CAGGAACTTCCGGGCCGAGTTGTAGGCCAGATACAGCTCGATCTGCGGTGTTCCACCCATTCCGTTGACGAACAGCAGGGTGTTGTCGCCGTCGGCGAACGGCAGGTCGTCGACCACCGAGCCGAGCAGGGTGGCCACGATTTCGTCGGCCGGGGCCAGCTTGACCCGTTCCCGGCCGGGCTCCCCGTGGATGCCGATGCCGATCTCCATCTCGTCCTCGGCCAGGGTGAAGGAGGGCTCGCCCGAGTGCGGCACGGTGCACGGGGTCAGCGCCATGCCCATCGTGCGGGCCTGGGCGTTGAGCCGCCGGGCGATCGCGGTGACGGCGGCCAGGTCATCGCCACGGGCGGCGGCGGCCCCGGCGATCTTCTCCAGCAGCACGGTTCCGCCGACCCCGCGCCGCCCGGCGGTCCAGGTCGAGTCCTTGACGGCCACGTCGTCGTCGACGACCACGCTGCTGACCTCGATGTCCTCGGCCGCGGCCAGCTCGGCGGCGGTCTCGAAGTTCAGGACGTCGCCGGTGTAGTTCTTGATGATGTGCAGCACCCCGGCGCCGCCGTCGACGGCCTGGGTGGCGGCCAGCACCTGATCCGGGGTGGGCGAGGTGAACACCGCGCCCGGCGCGGCGGCGTCCAGCATCCCCGCCCCGACGAAGCCGCCGTGCAGCGGTTCGTGCCCGCTGCCACCGCCGGAAACCAGCGCGACCTTGCCGCTGACCGGCGCGTCGGCCCGGACGATGAACGCCGGGTCGAGGGTGACCTTGATGAGGTCGGGATGGGCCAGCGCCATGCCCTCCAATGCCTCGGTGACAACCGTCGTCGGGTCGTTGATGATCTTCTTCACGAGGGTCCTCTCGTTGCTGTGCCTGGCGGCTCCGCCCAGCCAGATCTTGCCCCCCGGCGTGCCTGGTTGCCACTGCGGGTGACGATGCGACACCTCCGGTCGGGTCTGCGATCAGCCTTCACCCTCCGGTGCGTGACGAAGGCGCACGGACAGGCACGTCACACAACCCTCGAGCTTCTCGAACTCGGAGATGTCCACCGGGATCGGGGTGTAGCCGAGGTCGGCGATCAGCTCGGCCGATCGGGGCGCGGAGGCGGCCATCAGCAGCCGGCCGCCGCCGAGGTCGACCACGTGCGACCCGCCCTCCTCGGGCATCGGCCGGAAGTGCGGCCAGAAGCCGGGGTCGTCGACCAGTGGCTGGTGGCCGATGACCGTGCCGTCGGGGAGCGCGGTCACCGCCGACTTCAGGTGCAGCACCCTGGTGGTCGGGACGGCGACCACCCGGTAGCCCAGCGGGTCGCAGATGCGCCGGAGCGCGGCGATGCCGCCGGCACTGGTGCGCCGGGTGCGACCGACGTACACGGTGGTGCCGATCTTGAGCACGTCGCCGCCGTCGAGGGTGCCGTCCTCGATCGTGGCGGTCGGGTAGCCGAGCGCGCGTACGGTCACCGAGGTGCCCATCGTCTCGGGCTTGCGTTCGTCGGCCCCCGGCCGGGTGATCACCGCGGTGCCGCCGATCATCACCACCGTGTCCTCGACGAAGACGCCGTCCGGGCACTCCGGAGCGGCCGGCACCTGGACGGTGTCCCAGCCGGCGTCCGACAATGCCCGGGTGTACCCGGCCCACTGCTCCAACGCCAGGTCGGCGTCCACCGGCACCCGGTCGAGGTGGGTCAGCAACCCGTCGGCCAGGTGCGGTGACGGTGGACGGATCAGTGCAGTCGGCTTCACGCGGCGCGAGGTTACTCGCACTGGTAGATGTCGGGGATTCCGTCTGTGTTGTGGCCCGAGTTGTCGTCCCGATTCTCCCGCTCCCACAGCCGCCGGTACCGCCGGTTGCGGATGCGCAGCAGCACGGCGGCCAGCAGCGCCGCGGTGAGCGACCCGGTCAGCACGGCGATCTTGACGTGGTCGTCGGCCTCCGGGTTCGCCGCGAACGCCAGGTCGCCGATGAGCAAGGACACGGTGAACCCGATGCCGCCGAGGACGGCGACCCCGGTGACGTCGGGCCAGGTCAGGCCGTTCTGCAACGGGCTGCGAGTGATCCTGGCGGTGAGGAACGTCGCGGTGACGATGCCGACCGGCTTGCCGATCACCAGGCCGGCGATGATGCCCAGCGCGATCGGATCCGTCAGCGCCGAGGTGAAACCGGACCAGCCGCCCAGTGTCACCCCGGCCGAGAACAGCGCGAACAGCGGCACCGCCACCCCGGCCGAGATCGGCCGCAGCAGGTGCTCGAAGTGCTCGGCCAGCCCCGGACTGTCCTGCTTTCGGGCCCGGCCGTCCGGCCGGACCGGCACGGTGAACGCCAGCAGCACCCCGGCCACGGTCGCGTGGATGCCGGAGGCGTGCACCAGGGTCCAGGTCGCCATTGCGAGCGGCAGCAGCAGGTACCAGTGGCTGATCCGGCGCTGGACCAGCAGGCCGAACGCGGCCAGCGGGATCAACGCCAGGGCGAGGAACCCCAGCTGCAGGTCCTCGGTGTAGAACAGCGCGATGACGATGATCGCCAGCAGGTCGTCGACCACGGCCAGGGTGAGCAGGAAGGTCCGCAGGGTCGACGGCAGATGAGTCGAGATCACCGCGAGAACGGCCAGAGCGAAGGCGATGTCGGTCGCGGTCGGGATCGCCCAGCCCTTCGGGCCGGTGCCCGCCGCGAACGCCAGGTAGATCGCCGCCGGGGCGATCATGCCGCCGACCGCGGCGAACACCGGCACCGCGGCGCGGCGGCGGTCCCGCAGATCGCCGGCCACGAACTCGCGTTTGAGCTCCAGCCCGGCGACGAAGAAGAAGATGGCCAGCAGACCGTCGGCGGCCCAGGTCGCAAGCGACAGGTTCAGGTGCAGCAACTCGGGACCGGCGACGACGTCGAGCATCGCGTAGTACGACGACGACCAGGGCGAGTTGGCCCAGACCAGCGCGACCACGGCCGCGACCAGCAGCAGCACGCCGCCCACGGTCTCCTTGCGCAGCACGTGCGCGATGCGGCTGCCCTCGGCCCAGGAGCCGGGAGAGAACAGCGAGGAGTTGCCTGACGCCACGGTGGGTCCCTCTCTGCCGACCAGGCTTCCCGGCGCTCCATCGCCCACGGGCGGTGGGATCAAGGGTAGCTGCGCGGGTCAGCGGATCCGCACCGGCAGTCCGGCGGTGGCCTCCTGCGGGGCCGGGTCGGCGTAGCGCCGCCGATCCGCTGTCTCCCGGCTGCGTCGGGCGCTACCGTGGCGTCCATGGGGGCCGATCCCGCCGACGACGCGCTGGTCCGGCTGCCGCCACCGGCCGCCGCGCGGGCCGCGGTGTCGGACATGGTCGGCTACCGGATGGCGCCCATGCCCGGCGACCACCGCGGCCTGCCCAGCCCGTACCTGACGCTGGTCTTCTCGCTCTCCGGATCCCTGCCGATCAACGTGCCGGTCGGCCAGAAGCTCCGGTCGGGCACGTTCCGGATGCCGTTGGGTGGCCTGCACACCCGTGCGGTGCTGCTTCCGCGGCGGCTCCCGCAGGCACCCAACTCGGCCCAGCGCGGCATTCAGCTGGCCGTCCACCCGCTGGCCGCCCGGGCGGTGTTCGGGATGCCCGCCTCGGCGTTCACCGACGAGGTCCTCGAGGCCGACGACGTGCTGCGCGAGGCCGCGGACCTGGCCGACCGGCTGGCCGCCTGCCGGTCCGGGCTCGACGCGAACGCCGAGGTCGCCCGGTGGTTGGACGCCAGAATCCGGGCCTGTCCGCAGCCGGCGCCACCGCCCGAGCTGGCCCGGGCCTGGCGACTGATCGTTGGCAGCGGCGGTCGGGTGCGGATCGGCGACGTCGCGGCCGAGGTCGGCTGGTCCCGCCGGCATCTGACCACCCGGATGCGGGCCGAGATCGGCGTCGGTGCCAAGGATCTGGCTCGGCTGGCCCGGTTCCAGCGCTCGCGCCGGCTGATCGGCCGGCGGGATCGCCGGCTGGGCCAGGTCGCCGCGGACAGCGGGTACGCCGACCAGTCCCACCTGATCGCGGAGTGGCGGGAGTTCGCGGGGTGCACCCCGGGGCAATGGTCGATCGACGAACTGCCGGCGCTGTCCGGTCAGGCCTGAGGTCACATTCTTCCAAGACGACTGTCGGACCGCGCTGACATAGTCACTCGCATGACGACAATCACGAGAACCCAGCCAGGGGCCTGGCCCACCCTGTCCTACCGGGACGCCGAGGCCGCCCTCCGTTACCTGACCGAGGTCATCGGCTTCACCGAGTCCGCCGTGCACCGCGGCGACGAGCGGCCGATCGTGCACGCCGAATTGCTGTGGCCGGACGGCGGCGGGATCATGTTCGGCTCCGAACCCGAGGACAAGCCCTGGTCCGGGTCGGCGGGCGGACCCGGGACCGGCACCGTGTACCTGTCCATCGGCTCCCCCGATGGCGTCGACGGGCTGGCCGCCCGGGTCACCGCCGCGGGTTGGACGCTGCTGCGCGAACTCAACGAGACCGACTACGGCAGCCGCGAGTTCGCCTTCCTCGATCCCGAGGGCAACGCGTGGAGCGTCGGCACCTACCGGGGCGCGCAAGCCGGCTGACGCCGCCCCGGTGTCACCCTCGACAATGTCGCATTCGAATGCGAACATGTGTTCGTGCGAATCAGCGGGACCAGGGCGGACGCGTCGATCCTGCACGCCGACCTCGACGCGTTCTTCGCCTCCGTCGAGCAGCGGGACAACCCGCGTCTGCAGGGCAAACCGGTCATCGTCGGCGGTGGGGTGGTGCTGGCCGCCAGCTACGAGGCCAAGGCGATGGGCGTGCGTACCGCGATGGGCGGGCGGCAGGCTCGCGCCCTGTGCCCCGACGCGCTGGTGGTCGAGCCGAGGTTCAGCGCCTATACCAAGGCCAGCAGGGACGTCTTCGAGGTGTTCCGGGACACCACCCCGCTGGTCGAGGGGCTGTCCATCGACGAGGCTTTTCTGGACGTCGGCGGTCTGCGCCGGGTGTCCGGCGAGCCGGCGGCCATCGCCGCCCGCCTGCGGTCGGCGGTGTTCGACCGGGTCGGCCTGCGGATCACCGTCGGGGTGGCCCGGACCAAATTCCTGGCCAAGGTGGCCAGCGGGGTGGCCAAGCCGGACGGCCTGCTGGTGGTGCCACCGGACCGGGAGTTCGACTTCCTGCATCCGCTGCCGGTGCAGCGGCTGTGGGGGGTCGGGCCTAAGACCACCGCCAAGCTGCATGCGCTGGGCATCACCACCGTCGGCCAGGTGGCCGCGTTGGACGAGGCCACCCTGCTCACCGCGCTGGGCCGCGGATCCGGCCGGCAGCTGCACGCCCTGGCCCACAACCGCGATCCCCGGCCGGTGCAGGTCGGCCGGCGGCGGGGGTCGATCGGCTCGCAGCATGCGATGGGCCGTGGCCGGCACACCATCGCCGAGATCGACGCGATCGTGATCAGCCTGGTCGAGCGGGTGACCGGGCGGATGCGCAAGGCCGGTCGCGAGGGCCGCACGGTGATGCTCCGGCTTCGGTTCGACGACTTCACCCGGGCGTCGCGGTCCAAGACGCTGGCCCGGGCGACGTCCCGGACCCCCGTCGTCCTGGACGCGGTGCGGGACCTGGTGTCGGTGGCACTGCCGCTGATCCGCGACCGCGGCGGGCTCACCCTGCTCGGCATCGCCGTCGGCAACCTGGACGACGACAGCGGGCAGCTCGAGCTGCCGTTCGGGGAGCGCTCCGCGCCGGGTCGAGCCGCCGCCCTGGACACTGCGATGGACGGCATCCGCGAGCGGTTCGGGTCCGCGTCGCTGACCCGCGGGGTCCTGGTGGGCCGGGCCCACCGCGACGCCATGCCGATACTGCCCGACTGACGCTCGCGATGAATTCCCCCGCCGCCCGCGGTCCAATGAGGCATGACCAACACGGACCCGCACCCTCAGGACCGCCCGGCCGTCCCCTTCGTCGGCACCACCGCGGGGGTGACCACGACGACGTTCGCGCAGATCGCCGACCGCATCCCGGAACTGATCGGCGCCCTGGTCAGCCGCGGGATCACCCCGGCCGGCGCGCCGTTCTTCCGCTACCTGGACCTTCGCGGTGACTCGATGACGGTGCAGGTGGGCGTGCCCGTGCCGGACGGGGCCGCACTGCCGGACAATTCCGTGCCCTTCCCGGTGGAATCCGGGGCACTGCCGGCGGGGCGCTACGCGTGCCTGACCCATGTGGGTCCGTTCGACGGCCTGTGGGAGGCCACCGAGCGGTTGCTGACCTGGGCGAAGGAGCAGGACCTGCGGTTCGACCTGGACACCGTCGACGGAGTGGAACGGTGGGCGGGCCGGCTGGAGATCTACCTCACCGACCCCCGGATGGAAACCGACCCGAGCCGGT
>DATDBV010000082.1:0-5698 GCA_036524715.1 Nakamurella sp.
ATTTCCGCCATTCGATTGCGCTCGTCCCATGCCTGCCGAAGACTGGTGGTGAACGCGGTGTGCAGGAACGCGAAGACGTCGAAGACCGTGGACTTGCCACTGCCGTTCGGACCACACAGGACCGTGAGTCGGGAGATGTCCCGGACGGTCACGTCCTTGAGCACCCGATAGTTCCGTATGCGGAACTGCTCGATGCTCAGGTCGTACACACCGGTCGCCACCTAGATCGCGACCCTCGGGCGGGTAGTGGTTCGGCCGGAGTCCTGCACCATCAGGTCGACGAACCGGTCGAACAGGTAGCCGGCGTCGTGCGGGCCGGCCGCCGCCTCCGGGTGGAACTGCACCGAGAAGGCCAGCCGGTCAAGGCATTCCAGCCCCTCGACAACCCCGTCGTTGAGGCAGCTGAAGGCGACCTGCACCCGGCCGAACTCGGTGTCGCTGACCCGGTCGAGCGGCGCGTCCACCGCGAACCCGTGGTTGTGCGCGGTCACCAGGACCCGGCCGGTGGCATGGTCGCGGACCGGCTGGTTGATCCCGCGGTGCCCGAACTTGAGTTTGTAGGTGCCGAAACCCAGCGCGCGGCCCAGGATCTGGTTGCCGAAGCAGATGCCGAACAGCGGGATCCGGGCGGTCAGCACGTCCCTGGTCAACGCGACCATGGCGTCGGCCGTGGCCGGGTCGCCGGGGCCGTTGGACAGGAATACCCCGTCCACGCCGAGTGCCCTGATCTGCTCGACGGTGGTGGTGGCCGGCCGCACATGGGTGCGGATGCCGCGCGCGGCCAGCATTCTCGGAGTGTTGGCCTTGATGCCCAGATCGATCGCGGCGACGCTGAAGTACTCATCGCCGTCCGCCGGCACCACGTAGCCGTCGGCGGTGGTGACCTCGCCGGTCAGGTCGGCGCCGGCCATCGGCGGCTGCGCCCGCACCCGGGCGACCATCGTGTCCACCGCCTCGATGGCCGAGCCGGTGAAGATCCCGCAGCGCATGGCGCCGGCGGTGCGCAGCCGGCGGGTCAGCGCGCGGGTGTCTACCCCGGCGATCCCGACGATGCCCTGCCGTTCCATCTCCGCCGGCAGTGACGACGTGGCGCGCCAGTTCGACGGCCGCGGGGACAGATCGCGGACCACGAAGCCGGCGACCCAGATGGCATCGGACTCGTCGTCCGACACCCCGTACCCGGCGCCGGTGTCCGGCCCTCGCCCGGCGACCCAGCCGGTGTTGCCGATCTGCGGGGCGGTGGCCACCACCACCTGCCGCCGGTACGACGGATCGGTCAGCGTCTCCTGGTAGCCGGTCATCCCGGTGCTGAACACGGCCTCGCCGAAGGCGGTCCCGTCGGCTCCGAAACCCTTGCCGTGGTAAGCGGTTCCGTCCTCCAGAACCAGCACCGCCGGCGTCATGCGCTCGTCTCCTTGCTCTTGCCGATCAGACCGGCGGCGGCCACCAGGAATTCGGCCTGCTCGTCCCGGTCATCGGCCCGGATCCCGCTGTCCAGCGCGACCTCGCCCAGCCGCCAGCGGATGATCAGGATGCCGTCGGCCTGGCCCATCACCTTGCCGGCGATGCCGGGCGCGGTGGTCACCTCGACCAGATCCTGCACCGGCACGAAGATCGGGTCGCTGCTCTCCCGGTCGACGAGCACGCCCTCCTCGGTCAGCCGGACCACCGCGTGCGCCCGGATCCCCAGCCCGCGGGCGACGATCCGGTCCTGCCAGTTCCCAGCGGTGGTGGACGAGATGTACAGACCGGTCAGCGCGGGCGTCAGCACCTCGCCGAGCGTGTTCGGCACCGCCGGCAGCTCGGCCAGCCCGGACTGGCGGCCGCCGCGGTGCCGCCAGCCGACCCACAGCCCCCAGGCCGCGAGCAGGCAGATCAACGCCAGGCCCAGCACCCACAACGCGCGTTCCACGATCAGACCCCCGTCCCGACAATCGCTCCCGCGGATGCGGTGCACCGGCCGCGCAGGTAGGTGCCCACCACCCGGCCCGGCAGCTCCATCCCTTCGTACGGGGTGTTCCGGGACAGCGACGCGAAGTCCGCGCCGCGCACCGTCCATCGCGCCGCCGGGTCGAGGAGCACCAGGTTGGCCGGTTCGCCGACGGCGACCGGCCGGCCCTGGTCGGTCAGCCCGCCGATCCGGGCCGGCGCCTCCGACATGACCCGGGCCACCCCGCGCCAGTCCAGCAGGCCCGGCTCGACCATCGTCGCGATCACCACGGACAACGCTGTCTGCAGCCCGAGCATGCCGGGACTGGCATTGTCCCACTCGGTTTCCTTGTCCTGGCTGGCGTGCGGGGCGTGGTCGGTGGCCACTATGTCGATCACCCCTGACGCGAGAGCCGTGCGGAGGGCCTCGATGTCGGCCGCGGTGCGTAGTGGCGGGTTCACCTTGAAGACCGGGTCGTAGCTCTGCGCCCGGACGTCGGTGAGAAGCAGGTGGTGCGGCGTGACCTCGGCGGTCACGTCGGTGCCGCGCCGCTTGGCCGCGGCGACCACCTCGACCGAGCCGGCGGTGGACAGGTGGCACACGTGCAGCCGGGAGCCGACGTGCTGGGCCAGCAGCGTGTCCCGGGCGATGATCGCCTCCTCGGCCACCGCCGGCCAGCCGGTCAGGCCGAGTCTGGCCGAGACCTCACCCTCGTGCATCTGCGCGCCCTGGGTCAGCCGGGGTTCCTGCGCGTGCTGGGCGATGACCCCGCCGAAGGCCTTGACGTACTCCAGCGCGCGGCGCATCAGCAGCGGGTCGGACACGCAGTCGCCGTCGTCGGAGAACACCCGTACCCGGGCCGCCGAGGTGGCCATCGCCGCGAGTTCGGCCAGCCGCTCCCCCTTGCGGCCCACGGTGACCGCGCCGATCGGGTGCACGTCGACCAGCCCGGCCTGCTCGCCGAGCCGAAAGACCTGCTCGACCACGCCGGCGGTGTCCGCGGTGGGCTCGGTGTTCGGCATCGCGAAGACCGCCGTGTACCCGCCGAGCGCGGCCGCGGCCGACCCGGTGGCCACCGTCTCGGCGTCCTCCCGACCGGGCTCACGCAGGTGGGTGTGCAGGTCGACCAGCCCGGGCAGCACGACCAGGCCGGCGGCATCGACGGTCTCGGCATCGCGCGCCCGTTCGTCGGTGGCCGCGGACGGGCCGACGGCCGCGATCACCCCGTCCACCACCAGGATGTCGGCGGCGTCCTCGCCGTACGGCGCCCCACCGGTGATCAACAAATTCACAACGCACCATCCATCTCGCCGGAGAGCAGCAGGTACAGCACCGCCATCCGCACGGTCACCCCGTTGGCGACCTGTTCCACGATCACCGAGTTGGCCCCGTCGGCGACGGCCGGGGTGATCTCCATCCCCCGGTTCATCGGACCCGGGTGCATGACGATGCCGTGCGGCGCGATCAGCGCGTGCCGGCGCTCATCCAGCCCGTACCAGCGGCTGTACTCGCGGGCCGTCGGGAAGAACGCGCCGCTCATCCGTTCCCGCTGCACCCGCAGCATCATGACGGCGTCCGCGCCGGTCAGCGCCGCGTCCAGGTCGTAGGACACCTGCGCCGGCCAGCGGTCGACGCCCACCGGGATCAGGGTGGGCGGGGCGACCAGGGTGACCCGCGCGCCCAACGTGGACAGCAGCAGCACGTTGGACCGGGCGACCCGGGAGTGCAGCACGTCGCCGACCACCACGATCCGCCGGCCGTCCAGGCGACCCAGGTGACGGCGCAGGGTGAACGCGTCCAGCAGCGCCTGGGTGGGGTGCTCATGGGTGCCGTCACCGGCGTTGATGACGTGCCCGTCGACCCAGGCGGACAGCTGCTGCGGCGCGCCCGAGGCCGAGTGCCGGCAGACCACCGCGTCGGCCCCCATCGCCTGCAGCGTCCACGCGGTGTCCTTGAGCGACTCGCCCTTGGACACCGATGAGCCCTTGGCCGAGAAGTTGATGACGTCCGCGGACAGCCGCTTGGCCGCCAGCTCGAACGAGATCCGGGTGCGGGTGGAGTCCTCGAAGAACAGATTGACCACGGTGCGCCCGCGCAGCGTCGGCAGCTTGCGCACCTCGCGCCCGGCCATGGCCTGGTCGATCCGCTCGGCGGTGTCCAGGATCAGCTCGGCGGACGCGCGGCTCAGGTCGCCGGCGGACAGCAGATGCCGGGGCATGGTCGGCACGCCCGGCCGGCCGGCGGCGGGGGAAGCGGGTCGAGCCGCGCCGGGCTGGGTGTGGCTTTCGGGCTGGGTCGGCCTTTCGGGCTGGGTGGGCGGGTTCTCAGGGCGGGTGGGCGGGTTATCAGGGTGGGTGGGCGGGTCTTCGGGCTGGGTGGGCGGGTCTTGAGAAACTGCGGTCGTCACGATGTTCCCTCCGCGTGCCGTTCGTCGGTTCGCCGGGTGGGCGTCGCACGCGCCAGCTCCACGCAGTCGGTGCCGTCGATCTCGGTCAGCCGTACGGCCACGTCGTCCCCGAAGGCCGTCGGGATGTTCTTGCCCACGTAGTCCGCGCGGATGGGCAGCTGCCGGTGACCCCGGTCGACCAGCACCGCGAGTTGCACCACGGCCGGCCGGCCGTGGTCGCGCAGGGCGTCGAGCGCGGCCCGGATGGTGCGTCCGGAGTACAGGACGTCGTCGACCAGGACGACGATCGTGTTGTCGATGCCGCCGGCCGGGATCCGCGTCTCCTCCAGGGCCCGCGGCGGGCGCCGGCGCAGGTCGTCGCGGTAGAGGGTGATGTCCAGGGAACCGACCGGAACACTCGTTCCGGTGAAGGCGGCCAGCCGGGCGGCCAGCCGGCGGGCGAGGTGGACGCCGCGGGTGGGGATGCCGAGCAGCACGACGGGCAGCTCGCCGTTGCGTTCGAGGATCTGGTGCGCGATCCGGTCGATCGTCCTGGCGATCTGGGCCTCGCCCAGGATCTCGGGTGCTCCGGACGGTGGCGGGGTCACGGGTTCGGCGCCGGATGGGCTGGCCTGAGCAGGGCGCGCGGGCACCTGATGCAGACCTCCTTTCCCGCCTCGCTGGACGGTCCTTAAAGGGTGGTCGACCGGCAATGCTATCAACGGATTCGCGCCGACCCGGACGCACCGGCCTCGTGCCAGCGCACCGCACTCGGCAACGGCGCGCGGGGTGATTACCCGAGAGGTGAATCCCATCGGCATGGCGGCCCCCCCTGCAACTACTCTGCGTATACAATCGCGAGTTGCGCCACCCGATCCGCACCACCCAGCTTCAGGGAGCCGTCATGACCCAGGACTACGCCCACGCCCTGGGCGCCCGCCTGCGCTCCATCAGGGCCCAGCAGGGGCTGAGCCTGCACGGGGTCGAGGAGAAATCCGAGGGTCGGTGGAAGGCGGTTGTGGTCGGGTCCTACGAGCGCGGTGATAGGGCCGTCACCGTGGCCAAGCTCGCGGAACTCGCCGAGTTCTACGGCGTGCCGGTGGCCGAACTGCTGCCCGACGCGCGGGCGACACGGCGCGGATCGCCGAGCCCGAAACTTGTCATCGACCTTCAGCGTTTGGGTGAACTACCCACCCATCAGGCGGGACCGTTGGCCCGGTATGCGGCCGCGATCCAGTCACAGCGCGGCGACTACAACGGCAAGATCCTGACGATCCGGTCTGAGGATCTCCGATCACTCGCGGTGATCTATGACATGACCGCCGAGGACCTGACCGATCAGCTGATGAACTGGGGCGTTCTGCCGCAAGGCACGGAGCTCG
>DATDBV010000083.1:0-8727 GCA_036524715.1 Nakamurella sp.
ATCGCGGTGGTCGCCGCCGTCGGCGCCGCATCGAAAGGCGGGGTGCTGATCAAGGGCGGCGCCGCGGTCGAGCAGCTCGGCGCGGTCAAGGTCGTCGCCGTGGACAAGACCGGCACTCTGACCCGCAACGAGCCCACCGTGATCGAGACCGTCCCCGCCGGCGCGGCCGACCCCGCCCTGGTGCTGGCGGTGGCGGCCGCGTTGGAGGCCCGCAGCGAGCACCCGCTGGCCACGGCGATCACCGCCGCCGCCGACAACCTGCCGAGCCTGGACGCCGCCAATGTGGAAGCCGTCCCCGGGCAAGGGCTGACCGGGCTGGTGGCCGGCCATCCGGCCCGGCTCGGCAAGCCCGGCTTCGTCGCCGTCGCCGACCTGGCCACCGATGTGAAGCGGTTGCAGGACGCCGGCGCCACCGTGGTGCTGGTCGAGTACGACGGCACCGTACTGGGCGCGGTCGCGGTCCGCGACGAGATCCGCCCGGAGGCGGCGGAAGCGGTCGCGATGCTGCGCCGCCAAGGAGTGTCGGTGGTGATGCTGACCGGCGACAACACCCGCACCGCGGCCGCGATCGCCGCCCAGACCGGGATCGAGGAGGTCCGCGCCGAGCTGTCGCCGCAGGACAAGGCGCGGATCGTGACCGAGCTGCAGGCCCGGGGCCCGGTCGCGATGGTCGGTGACGGCATCAACGACGCCCCAGCCCTGGCCACCTCCGACGCCGGCATCGCCATGGGCGCGATGGGCAGCGACGTCGCCATCGAGGCCGCCGACGTCGCGTTGATGGGCGAGGACCTCCGCCGGATCCCCGACGCGATCGCCCACACCCGGCACGCCCGGGCCATCTTCACCCAGAACCTGATCCTGTCCGGCCTGATCATCGTGGCCCTGGTCCCGTTGGCGGGACTGGGCGTGCTCGGTCTGGCCGCCGTGGTCGCCACCCACGAGCTCGCCGAGGTCCTGGTCATCGCGAACGGGATCCGCGCCGGACGCCGCCGACTGCTGCCGACCCGCCCCGCAGTCCGTGGGTCCCGCCGAGCCCGCACCACACCGACGACCGCTGCTCGAATCAGTGCCGCCGGCCCGAGCGCGCCGGTCGCCCTGCTGACCTTGACGCCGCGGGCCGGCGCACCCGTTCGGCGCGAGGCGACCGTGCTGACGTTGGCCCCACCCACCCCCAGCGCCGACACCGCCACCGGAACCGATAGCTGCGGCTGCCAGCCGGGCTGCAGCTGCTGCGGCTAGGCAACCAATCGACGGCCGCAGCCGTTGGACCGAGAGCCCCATCCCACGATCAAGGAGTCGACTCACCGCCCATGGCCAGCCGACGCAAGAATCCAAGCCCCCACCAGTCCTGCAGCCAGGCCAGCAGGCGGGCCCAGCTCGCCGCCGAGCAGCAGGCCGCCGCCCGGGCGAAGAAAAGGAACCGGATCATCACCGCCGTCGCGGCCGGGGTGGTGCTGCTGATGATCGGCGTCGGCGTCGTCCTGCAGGTCCGCTCCAGCAGCAACGAGCCGCCCACAGCTTCGGCGGCGGATGTGACAGTGCGGGAGGACTCGTACCGGCTCTCCGATGTGCCCGACGGCAAGGTGACGTTCGTGGAGTTCCTCGACTTCGAGTGCGAGGCGTGCGGGGCCGCGTTCCCGGCGGTGGAGCAGCTCCGCGCCGCCTACGGCGACCGGGTGTCGTTCGTGGTCCGCTACTTCCCGCTGGACGGACACTTCAACGCCCACCGGGCCGCGCGGGCGGTCGAGGCCGCCGCCCAGCAGGACCAGTTCGAGGCGATGTACAAGAAGATGTACGAGACCCAGGCCGAGTGGGGCGAGCAGCAGGTCCGATGGATGACCCTGTTCCGCCGCTACGCCCAAGACCTCGGCCTGGACATGACCAAGTGGGACGCCGACTACGCCTCCGACGCCACCCTGGCGCGGATCCAGGCCGACATCGACGACGGCAAGGCCATGGGCGTGACCAGCACCCCGACGTTCTTCGTCAACGGGCATCGACTGGAGCCGAAGTCCTACGACGACCTCACCACCGCCCTCGACCAGGCCCTGGACCAGCAGTGACCGGCACGGCACCCGGCGACACCACCGACACCGAAGCGGACACGTCCGAGGCCGGCGCGGCCACGGAGGTGGTGGCGACCCGGACGGTGGCGTGGGTGCTGCTGGTGGCCGGGCTGGTCGGGTTCGTCGCCGCGTTCGTGCTGGCGGTGGAGAAGTACTGGTTGTTGACCAACCGCTTCTACACCCCGTCCTGCAGTGTCAACGCCGCGATCTCCTGCGGGCCGGTGATGACCTCGCCGCAGGCGGCGGTGTTCGGGTTCCCGAACCCCTACCTGGGGATCGCCGGGTTCGCGGTGGTCGCCGCCACCTGTGCGATGGTGCTCGCCGGCGGCCGGCTCGCCGGCTGGTACACCGCCGGCCTGCAGGTCGGTGCCGTGCTCGGCACCGTGTTCGTGGCCTGGCTGATGGTGCAGAGCCTGACCGTGATCCACGCCCTCTGCCCGTATTGCATGGCCGCGTGGGCGGCGACGTTCGCCACCGTCTGGTACGTCACCCTCACCAACCTGGGCCGGGTCCGTCACCGCCTTCCCGACTCCCTCGACCGGGCTGTCGCCGTGGCCGGACGCAACCACAGCGCCATCCTGGCCGGCTGGCTGCTCATCGTCGCAGTGCTCGTCACCATCACCGCCTGGCAGTTCTGACCGATGCGCACACCGACCTGGCGAACCTCCGGCCGGCACACCGCCCGGCTACCTCGCCTACGCCAGCGGCATGGCGCCGCCGATCTGGTCGCCGGCCACACCCGACCCCGTCGCACCCTCGCCGGTGCCGCCCTGTTTGTCCTCGGCTTCGCCAGCGTGTTCGTCGCCGCCGGTGTCATCTTCGGCACCGTCGGACAAGCCCTGGTCACCTACCAGACCCAGATCAGCAGGGCCGTCGGCGTCGTCACCATCGCCATGGGCCTGGTCTTCACAGGTCTCCTGCCGATCGGTCGCCGGGAGATGCGGCTGCAACGGATGCCGGCCGTCGGACTTGCCGGCGCACCACTGCTCGGGATCGTCTTCGGGCTCGGCTGGACCCCGTGCATTGGCCCCACCCTCAGTGTCGTCCTCTCCCTGGCCCTGACCGAAGCCAGCGCCAGCCGCGGCGGACTGCTCGCCTTCACCTACGCCCTCGGTCTCGGCATCCCGTTTCTGATCGCCGCCGTCGCCTTCGCCAAGATGACCCGGGCTGTCGACCTGCTCCGCCGCCACCAACAGACCCTGCTCCGCCTCGGCGGCGGCGCCATGATCGCCGTCGGGATCCTGCTCGTCACCGGGCTCTGGGACCGCGCCACCGCCGCCCTACGACTATGGGCCGCCCAGTTCACCACCATCCTGTAACCAGAAGCGGTCACCCTTCCACTTCCGGAAGAAGTTCGATGACCGCTGCAGGGGCCGTCGCCACCGCTGTCAACGTGGTGATCTTGCTGCCCGTACTCGAGGCGTGGACCACACACCATCGCCACTCCGACGAGCCCTGGGGCTGGACCGGCTTCCGCACACATCCCGACGCGCCCGTTACCAGTCTCACTGGCACTAGTTTCTTCGACCAGCCGTCGCCGGCGGTTGACCACGTAGCCGGGGTCGTCAGTGCGCAGCCTGGGTCGCCGCTAGCGGACCGCTTGTGGCCGGGATCGTCAATCTTGTGTCCTTGTGGACGCCGCGGGCAGGACGCACGCTGAGGTCATGACCGCCACCACCCGTACCCCCACCGACAAGCTCGCCGACGCCCGCACCACCACCGGCCAACAGGGATCGATAGGTGCGGTCGTGGCCGGATCGTTGGCCGTGGGCCTCCTCGCCGCACTGCTCCTCGTCGCCGCCCCCTTCATTCCCGCTGGGGAGAGCGAGGTCATCGGTGCCGTGCTGTGTGGACTTGGGCTGGGCTGGGCCGTGGTGGCCGTCCTGTCGGTGCGGTTCACCGACCAGCCCCAGCGGTGGGTGATGGCTCCTGCCATGTTCCTGGGAGTGGGTGGTGTCCTGCTGCTGATCTTCGGTTCCCCGGTCCAGGCCGTGCTGAACTGGATCTGGCCGCCGGCTCTGCTGGCGTTGGTGGCCTGGATGATCGTCCGGTCTCGTCGGCAGCTTCAGGGCAGAGCCAGGCGCCTGTTGCTGTACCCGGTTCTGGCGATGCTGGCGCTGGCCTCTGTCGGTGGCGGCTGGGAGACCGTCAGCGAGTCAGCGGATGCGCAGGCCTACCCGATGCCTGGTCAGCTGATCGATGTCGGCGGCCACCGCCTGCACTTGAGCTGCACCGGTACGGGCAGTCCCACCGTCGTGCTCGAACCGGGAGCAGGCGGGACCTCATCCGATCTCGGATGGATAGCACCCGCGGTAGCCCACGACACGCGAGTCTGCGTCTACGACCGTGCCGGTCGTGGATGGAGCGAGCCCGCTGACACACCCCAGGACGCGACCCAGATCGCGACTGATCTGCACACGTTGCTGCACCGCGGAAACGTTCCCGGCCCTTACGTCTTGGCGGGCCATTCGTTTGGCGGCCTGTATGCGTTGACGTTCGCGGCCCGCTACCCCGACGAGGTCGCCGGCATGGTGCTGGTGGACTCCACCGCTCCGGCACCGCCAGCGACTCCAGAGCCCGGTGCGGCCCCCGATGCGGGCTCCGGTGACGTCATGGGTGGTGTCTCCGCACTGGTTTCGACCTCAGCCCGGCTCGGTCTGGGCCGGCTTCTGGCCCTCACCGATTACGCCTCCCTGCCGCCGCGCTCCCGGGGCGAAGCACGTGCCCACGCCGCAACCTCGCTCCAGATCCGTAGCACGATCAACGAGTACATCCAGGGCGGACCCTCCGTTGCCGAAGCCGCATCCCTGCACGACTTGACCGACAAGCCGCTCATCGTCTTGACCGCGGGCAGCGGTGGTGGCGCGGGCTGGTCTGAGAAGCAGAACGTCTTGGCCGAGTTGTCGACCAACAGCGCGCACCGCGTCGTCGATGGCGCCACCCACGCGAGCATGGTCTCCGACCAGCAGCATGCCGCGGCCACCACGCAAGCGATCGTCGACGTCGTCTCGTCCGTCCGCACCGCCCGGCCGCTAGCCAAGTGATCTGTGCCGTCGGTCCTTTTCCGCGGTATCGGTCAGTGATGGCCGACAGCGGCCGTCTCGGCGGGCGGTTCGCTAGGTCGCTCTGTCGTGGGGGGAACGACGGCGTCGGGCCGGAGGTCGAGGCGGCGCAGCAGCTGGGCGTTGAGGGCGACCACGATGGTGGAGGCCGACATGAGCAGCGCACCCAGCGACATCGGCATGACGAATCCGATCGGGGCGAGGACTCCGGCGGCGAGCGGTACCGAGATCAGGTTGTAGCCGGCGGCCCACCACAGGTTCTGTTTCATCTTGCGGTAGCCGGCTCGGGATAGCTCGATGACCGACAGCACTGAGCGGGGGTCGTCGCTGGCCAGGATGACACCGGCGGAGGCGATGGCGACGTCGGTGCCGGCGCCGATGGCGATGCCGACGTCGGCTTGGGCGAGGGCGGGGGCGTCGTTGACGCCGTCGCCGACCATCGCGACCTTCCGCCCCTCGGCCTGCAGCTGCTGGACCTTGGCGGCTTTGTCCTCGGGGCGGACGCCGGCGAAGTAGCGGTCGATGCCGAGTTCGGCGGCGACGGAGGCGGCTACGGCCTCCGCGTCACCGGTGATCATGACCACTTCCACCTTGCGGGCGTGCAGCGCGGTGACCGCTGCGCGGGACTCTGGCCGGATCTCGTCGGCCAGCTTCAAGGCGCCGGCCACCCGGCCGTCGATGAGGACGTGCAGGATGATCGCCCCGTCGGCGCGCCACCCGTCGGCGACCGCCAGTTCAGCTCCCTCGTTCTCCTGCAGCAGGTTCGGTCCGCCCACGCCCACCCGTCGACCATCCACGGTGGCGGTCACCCCGACCGCGGGGGAGGAGGTGAAGTCGGTGGCCGGCTGCAGCCGGAGGCTGCGGTGCTCGGCAGCGGCCACGATGGCGCGGGCCAGGGGGTGCTCGGAGTCGGTTTCGGAACTGGCCGCGACGGCAAGGATCTCGTCCTCGGTGTAGTCGCCCGCGGTGTGGACAGCGGTGACGGTCGGCTGCCCCTTGGTGAGCGTGCCGGTCTTGTCGAACAGCACGGTGTCGATGGTGCGCATCGACTCGAGGGCGAGCCGGTCCTTAATCAGTACGCCGCCGCGGGCGGCGCGTTCGGTGGCGATGGCCACCACCAGCGGGATCGCCAGGCCGAGGGCGTGCGGGCAGGCGATGACCAGCACGGTGATGGTGCGGACCACGGCCTGGTCGGGCAGCCCGATGGCGGTCCACACGATCGCGGTGATCAGCCCGGCGATGAGTGCGAACCAGAACAGCCACGCTGCGGCCCGGTCGGCGATCCGCTGCGCCCGGGACGAGGAGCTCTGCGCCGCGGAGACCAGGCGTTGGATGCCGGCCAGGGCGGTGTCGTCGCCGACGGCGGTGATCTCGACCCGCAGACCGGAGTCGGTGGCCACGGTGCCGGCCACCACGGTGTCTCCTACGCCGCGGCGGACCGGTCGGGACTCTCCGGTGATCATCGACTCGTCCATGCTGGCCGAGCCGGCGCGGATCCTCCCGTCGGCCGGGATTCGGCCGCCGGGCCGGACCACCACCAGGTCACCCAGGCGCAGCTCGGCCGGTGCCACCTGCTCGACCTGGTCGTCGACGAGTCGTTCAGCCTGATCCGGCAGCAGCGCGGCCAGCGAGTCCAACGCGGAAGTGGTCTGGGCCAGCGACCGCATCTCGATCCAGTGGCCGAGCAGCATGATCACGATCAGCAGCGCCAGCTCCCACCAGAAGTCGAGCTCGTGATGCACGATGCCCAGGCTGGCGGCCCAGGAGGCGATGAAGGCCACGGTGATGGCCAACGCGATGAGCAGCATCATCCCGGGCTGTCGGCGACGGAGCTCGTCGACGGCTCCGGTGAGGAACGGTCGACCACCCCACACGTACATGACAGTGCCGAGCAGCGGCGAGATCCACCCGATCCAGCCGGCGGCCGGCAGGTCGTAGCCGAGCAGCATCGAGAACATGCCAGAGAAGGCGATCACCGGCACGGCCAGCACCAGCATGATCCAGAACAGCCGCCGGAACTGGCCCACGTGCCCCCCGTGCCCGCCATGACCACCGTGGCCCGCGTGCCCGCCTTGCTCGGCGTGGGTGTGGTCGCTGTGGTGCTCGGCGGGGTCGGTGTGCTGGTGTCCGTCGGTGGGGTGGTCGGCGTGCTGGCGGTGGGTGGGGTCGTTCATCAGGTCACCTCGGGGTGGGGATGGAGACGTGTTGGTGGCGGGTGCGCTGCGGTTACGAGGAGCGGGTCGCCGTGTAGCCGGCCTCGGTGACCGCGACCAGGACCTGCTCATCGGAGACTGGTGCGGTGCTGGTGACGACCAGGCGGCCGGTCGAGGCGTTGACGTCGACTGCTTCCACGCTGGGGATCTGGCCGACTTCTTCGGACACGGCGTGCTCGCAGTGGGAGCAGGTCATCCCGGTCAATCGGAACTCGGTGGATGCCATCATGTTCTCCTCGCGGTCGGTACCCCTGGGGGGTATCTTCTGTCTGGGGAACGACGGTACCCCCGGGTGGTATTCCGATCAATGCTGGGTACGGTGAAGACGTGGAGTGGATCAGGGCGGCCGCCGGCGCCCGACAGCGGCTGTGGCTGCTGCTCGGGGTGCTTGCTGTTGCGTTGAGCCTGCTCGCCATGCACCAGCTGTCGAGCAACCACACCGCCGCTGGCCCTCCGGCAGGCCAGGTGTCCGTTGGCATCGATGCCGCGCATCTGACGCTGAATCCCGTGGTGCATGCCGACACTCATGCGGTCGGCACCGGTGGGACCGACCACGCGCACTGACCGTCTCCTCCAGTGACAAGCATCCGGCCTCCGAGGACGGAGGCTGTCCCGGCTGCGCTGATCACTCGGCGACGGCACTGACCTGCCTGGCCGCCTTGGTGCTGCTGCTCGGCGGGTGGATGCTGACCCGGCCCCGCCTTGGGCGCGGGCTGTGGCTCTGGCGGGTGGTGCCGCTGCTGATGGTCGACCGTCGTTCCCGGGCACCTCGGCCGCTGAGTCTGGCCGAACTGGCGATCAGCCGGACCTGACCGGCTGGTGCAACCCGCCGCCACTCAGAAGCCACTCACGCTTCGGCTGCGGTGGAGGTCTGCACCCTCGCGTCGTGTCCCGCCTCATACCGCAGTAGCCACCCAGAAAGACGTTGCCTGCCATGCCTGTCAAACCCTCCAAGATCCTCCGCCGCACCCTGCCCGCCGCCGCCGTTGCCGCGGTGATCGTCCTCGCCGGCTGTTCGTCCAACGACATGTCGAACATGCCCGGCATGGACCACGGCTCCGCCAGTGCCCCGGCGCCATCAGCGTCGGCCGGGACGGCCACCCCGGCCGCCGGCCCGCACAACGACGCGGACGTCATGTTCGCGGCCATGATGATCCCGCACCACCAGCAAGCCATCGAGATAGCCGACCTGGTGCTGGCCAAGGACGGCATCAACACCGAGGTCACCGACCTGGCCACCCAGATCAAAGCCGCCCAAGGGCCCGAGATCACCCAGATGACTGGCTTGCTCGCCGGCTGGGGTGAGAACCCCAGCCCGTCGATGTCGATGGACCACGACATGGGCGGCGGCATGATGAGCCAAGCCGACATGGACGACCTCGAGAA
>DATDBV010000084.1:0-12622 GCA_036524715.1 Nakamurella sp.
CCGCGCCAGGGGCATCATCATCGACGTCGCCGCGCTGGACGTCGTTGACTCCTACGCCACCCACACCCTGCGCAACCTCGCCCACATGGCCGGCCTCCGCGGCGCCAGCACCGTGATCGTCGGGATCAACCCCGACGTCGCCTACACCATGGTGCGGCTGGGCCTGAACCTGAACACCGTGCGCACCGCCCTGGACCTCGACGAAGGACTCGCCGTCCTGAACCAAGCCACCGGTGCCACGCACCGCACACCACCAGTCCGGTGACCACCCCACGAGAGCGGCTGACCCAGAACTACACACCAGCCTTCCTGACCTTCCTCAACCACCCGGACGAGGAAGCCCTGCACGCCGCCTACGAACTCGGCCGGGCCGCCCTCGCCGACAACGTCACCCTCCTCGACCTCATCCGCACCCACCACCACGTCTTCGGCGCCACCCTGCGCGCAACATCGAACCCGACGACCTCCCGGCCATCGTCAACGCCGCCGCCGACTTCCTCGTCGAAGCACTCGCACCCTTCGAGATCGCCCGCCGCGCCTTTCTGGAAACCACTGCGCCACGGAGACCACCCGGCGAACAACCGAACCCGACATCCGCGACCTAACGGCCTCGCCCCAGCCCGTGGAGGCGTGCCGTTTCCACCTGACGATGTCGCCCAGCAGTGCCACGTCCGAAGCTGTGGGGTCCGGTCGGGCAGGATCCCCGTGCCGGCTCGTCCGGCTACCTTCAGCCGCAGCTCGGGTTGCCGATCGCGTCGACCGCGCCGCCGGCCAAGATCAAAGACCGGGTCGCCGGGGCGGCGCACCCGTCCGCCGGCCGAGGCACCGTGGGGGACTTCGTCAAGTGCGCCGCGCACGCCGCAGCTCCACTTGAATTTCGTGGACGTCTTCCGCATGACGCCAAAGCTATGGCTAGGGATTCTTGTTCAACTATCGATTCTTGTTCAACTATCGTTGCCGTTGCCGTTGCCGTTGCCGTTGTCGTTGCCGTTGTCGTTGCCGTTGCCGTTCCCGTTGTTGCCGTTGCCGTTGCCATTCCCGTTGTTGCCATTGCCGTTGTTCCCGTTATCACTATTGTTGCCATTGCCGTTGTTGCCGTTGTTGCCGTTGTTGCCATTACCGTTGTTGGCTGCCGGCTGGGTCGGTTCGCTCGTCGCGGTTGGATCCTGCCCACCGGTGGCAGGTGACTGTCGGGTGACTGTGGGTTCGCTGGGGTCGTCGCTGACGGTCACCACCACCGGGGGTTGACCGACGGTGACCGCGCTGACCGGCGTGGGCGTATCGCTGCTCGCGGTCGGGTCCTGGGTGGTCGACGCTGGGCGGTCCCCGGCCCCGGCCAGGCTGAGCGTGACCGCGACCGCCACCGACCCCAGCAGCGTGACCGCCGCGAGGAGCCCGATCAGCAGGTGACGTCGCCGGGGTCGGCGGACCGGTTCGGGGCGGGTGGGGACAGGTTCACCGATCGTTGAGCGCCTGGTGGTCGCCGGTGCCGCGGATCGGGTTTGGGGAAGGTGACGGCTCCGGTCATCGGGCGACCGCACGCTGGCGCGCTCACCCGTCAGGACGGCGGCGACGTCCACGGCACCGGGCCGGTCCTCCGGGAGCGGTCGGGTCATCGAGCGCAGCAGTTCCGGCCACGGCGGCGGCAGGGTGTCCGGGACCACCGGATCGCGGAGCAGTCGGGCGACGGCCGCTTCGACCGGTGGGCCCGGGTACTCCCGGCGGCCGGTCAGGCATTCCAGCAGCACCAGACCCAACGCGTAGACGTCGGTGGCCGGTCCGACGTCGCCGCCGCGAGCCTGTTCGGGGCTCAGGTAGGGGGCGGTGCCGATCACGTCGGCAGAGTTGGTCACGCGTTCGGCGCGCAGCGACCGCGCGATGCCGAAGTCGGCCAGTTTCGGTTCACCGGCCGAGGTGAGCAGGATGTTGCCCGGCTTGATGTCCCGGTGGACCAGGCCTTCATCGTGGACCAGAGTCAACGCCGACGCGATCCCGCCCCCAAGGCGGGCGACATCGGCCGGAGCAAGGGGTCCCTCGTCGAGCCGTTGCGCCAGACTCGGCCCGTCCACGAACTCCAGGATCAGGTAGGCCGGACCAGTGCCTTCGGCGGAGTTGGTGTCCGGACCGGCTGGAGGGTTCGGGGTGCCTGGAATTTGGGCGTCGTAGACCGCGACCAGGTTGGGATGCTGCAGAGCAGCGACCACCCGCATCTCCCGGTAGTGCCGCATCGAGACGACCGGATCCGCGGCCAGGTGCGGGTCGAACACCTTCACCGCAACGGTCCGTCCGAGCACCTCATCACTGCCCACGTACACCGTGGCCGTGCCACCCACCCCGATCGACTCGCGCAGCCGGTACCGGCCACCAAGCAGGCTGCCCGGACCGAGGCCTTTGCCCATCGGGTCATCGGACGTGTCGGGCCGGGCACCCGGCACAGGTCGAGGGATCGAAGGCACCACCCCGAGGGTAGTCATCCAACACTCCTGCGCGAATTCGGCGCATCGCCGTCGTCACCTGCACGACGGGCCGTTCCGAACCGGACGGCCCGGCCACGGATCTGGCCCGATCGGCGGCCGACAAGCTGCACGAGCCACCCGCTGGCTTCGCTGAACCCCAGACGAACCTTGGGGCGCATGAGACCGGCGACAGATGGAAACGACGAGGCGACAGGCGCCACCGTCCGGTCAGTGAGCCACAGTGGTGACCCGACGGCCATCTGTGCCAATTGGGGTTGCCGTTTCGACGGCAACGGTTTCCCGCCGGGCAATCACGGTCACCCTTACCACGAAACGGGACGAACGGGACCTCCTCTTGGTGGACCTCCTCGATTCTCAGGAGATTGGATGGCCATGACTTTCGGTACCAGTGGGCCGGCCGCGAGGGCCCTTTACCCGATCATCGATGTCGCCGGGCGTCATCCCGACATGCTGACCGACTTCATCGGCGACGTCACGGTCACCATGGCCATGGACGGCCGGCCGTGCCGACTGACCGGGATCGGTGGCCTGACCGATCGAGGCATGGAGTTCCAACAGAAGGATGTCGCCGACGCCGACGACGAGGTCGTAAGGATGTGGGCCATTATGCAGGCCAGTGACGAGACCTTCTGGGCCGAACCCCTCACCTCTTGGAGCACGAACACGGACGACCAACGGCTGCTCAAAACCCCGCGACAGCCCGTCGCCGGCCAAGCCTGAATGACGCGAGGCAGGTATCCGGATCGGCAGAAGGCGGACCGGCCGGGATCGTCGTTGCCACCTCCCATGACGACGTGTGCCCCGAACGGCCATCGCATCGCGCGGAGATCTCTCGGCACCAGCGCCGAGAATTCGCTCCACGACCTCAATCGCCCGAAAAGGGCAGAATCGAGTGGGACATCGACGGACCGGGCATGCCCAAGTTCGCGTCGACGCTCGGTCGCTTGAGGCCTTCGCGGACGGAGTGAATGTCGCGAGGACGGCGACCGTCGGATTCCGGATCGTTCACGTTGACGTCAGGCGCCCGCCCGTTGGGAATTCCATGCGCATGGGCGCCCGGGTGCGCAGGGCCAACCGACGACTCTCCCGCCGCGGCCGCCGCCACCACCGTGATCGCGATCATGGACCTGACTTCCACCGATATCGGTGTGGCGCAGTCCCCTCGTCGCCCAGCCGCGCGTCATGTCACCGGCGCCACGAACTCATCACTATTAGGTCCCGCAGAACGGAGCCACAATGACCCCATCGTCGAGGCGCCCGGAAGCCTCCACACATGCATGACTACCGCGCCCAACTGGAACGACTGCCAGACGGCAGCCTGCGGGCCACACTGTACCGGGAGGGACAACCCGTGCGGCACGAGTGGGTCCGTAGCCGACGGCGCGGCCGGCGCCGCGTCGCCGACCTGCTCTGCTCGGCCATCGACACCGATCTCGACGCCCTACACCGTCGCCACGTCGCGGCCGCTGCGACGACAAAGGAGCACTGCGGAGGCACAGGACGCAATGATGTGCCCGAGAGGGACTGACCAGTATCTCGTCTCGTCGACCAGGGTTTCCCATCGACCTGCCGGGTAACGACCGCTGAGGCCGGATCCCGACCCGACGCCGATCGCTGGATCGACGTATTGACGCGTCGAATGATTCGATCGACGCCGGCCACTGGGCCGCAGCAATCTCAACGAGGAGACCAGCCTGACTTTACAACGCCGACGAACCCGCAATCCCCGGGGCCTGCTACACGGTCGTCGAGGTCGACGGACGTCAACCTGCAGCGTTCACCGACTTCACCCGTGTCACCGCAATGACCCTGATGAAGAACGGCCAGACCCGCCGAGTGATCGGTTCGGGCACCCAAACGCCGGGCTCGGTACGGCTCCATCAGAAGGACACCGCCCCGGACGGCAAAGATGTTCGAGTGTGGACGATCACCGTCGGAGGTGACTCGTTCCTGGCCGAGCCGGTGGCCGCGATCTGACTGACCCACCGTGCTGCAGGTCCTCGGCTCCCGAGGGCCGCTCGCCCGACGGTGGACCGCTCGTCTTCCTGCGCCGCACAGCCCAGGCAACCGAAGATACCGAGAAAAGGATTCGTCCAATGTCCGACCAGGAACAGGTTCGGGTCGCTGCCGCGGCGGTGCGTTCGGCCCGGCATGCGATCAACGCCGCGACGCAACGGCGAATGGCCGCCGTGGCCACCGCCCAGGACCTGGCCGACGCAGCCCACGCGGCCGAGCGAGCCGAACGGGACGCGGCGCGGTCGGCCGCAGCCGCCGGGATTCACCTGCTCACCGCGGCGCAATTGACAGAACCGCAGATCGCCGTGATATGCCAGCTCCCACCCCGAGAGATCAGGGACTGCAGGCCGACGACGCAACAAGCCAAGACCCACGGTATTCGCCCGGCGTTACCGGCCCGAACATCACCACATCGTGAGACGTTCAGCCCATGATCGGTCAGCTCATTGTGCCCCACGGCGGGGTTCGCGCCCGGACCGTGTCGTCCGGAGGCCGCGTGGTGGTCTGGCCCAGGGTGGGTAGTGCTGGACGTGGTCGGCAACGACTGCGGCCCCACCGGCTACTCCGTCTCCCGTCGCGAGGTCCGTAACGAGAACACCGGGGAACCCGTCCCGGTGGCCGATGGAGCCGTCCTTCAAGTCACCCTGGGTCGGGGCGCTTCGACCACGGCTCACAATCGTCGACCGATGGCCCGATTGACCCGGCACACCTGGTCAACGTCACCGGGTTTCCCGAACCCTGCGCCAGATCGCCTGGGCCGGCACCGCCCTATGCCCATGACACCAGCACCCTGGCCATCGGGGTCCGGGCCCGGCTGCCCCATCCCGAGCCTTCATGTTGCCGTCCGCCACCCAGTTCTTCGGGCAGCGCCTCGTCATCGACATCGCCCGCCGCTGGTAGCAACGGCAGGCGCCCATGCGCCCCTCAGCCGCAAGACCAGGAGCCGGGGCGCGCCATGGCGGCCAAATCTGTTTGGATCGTTTGTTCCTCGTGCCGCTGACGCCATCACTGGTGCCGGCCCCTCGGCCCGAGGATGATCGCCTACAATGCCGGGCCGGTGCGGGCCTCGCACGACGGTTGACATATCGCGACCTCCACCGCGACGAAAGGCGCCGGTCGCCTAGCGCCGATTCACGGACGATATCTCGCCGTGGTGGCTTCCGTACCCGTGGGGACTGGCTCGGCGCCGGCGACGCAGAACCGCGCGACAGGCGTTGATCCGCGACCGATCTCGATGCGTTCGATCGGTTGCGGAAGTGGTCGAAAGTTGGGATGACCTCACATGACTCGGCATCTTGGGGTGGATCGATCTCACAGGAGTGCCGGCCACCTGACCGGCGGGCGGTCCGAAGCACTGCGCGAGCGCTGCGCGACACCTCGCATCCGCCCTTGTCCGGTTGGGCAGGAACAGCTTTCGGTGTCGAACCGGTATCAGCCGTGCGGCCGGGCTGGGGGTACCGCTGCCGCACCATTGCAAGGAGGACACGCCCATGCGAATCAAGAGGACGGTCGGCGCAGCCGTCGCGGCGCTGGCTGGGCCTGGTCACCCCGGCCGCGGCCAACGCCGCCCCTCCTGCGGGAGCTACTGGGGGTCAACGGATTAGGCGGGCAAGGGTCTGCCGTTTTCGTACGCCGGACCGCTGATCGACGTGCGGGCCGGGTCACCATGCCTGCTACGACCAGCTGGTTGTCGACTCCACCGGCCCTGGAGCCGTCTTTCGGGTCCGGTACGTGCCGGCGGTGCCCGACCAGGCAAGGGGAGACACCCTCGCGTTGCGAGTTGGCGCCCTCCTCGAGGTGGTCATCGAGACCTCGGCGTACAACCTGACCACCGACGCCCCTACATACAGCCCGGCCGATTCGAGCGAACTGGTGACCGTCGACAGCTGGCGGACCCTACGGCAGGTGGCCTGGGGCGCCGCCGGAGCGCTCGCCCCGGACCAGGAACGCGAACCGATCGCCTACCGCGACCAACTCACCCCCCGCCGCGATCGCCCGGGGGATCGCCGACATCCAGGCGGTGCTGCTCACACTCGCCAAGGACAAAGACCGAGCAGCAGAGCACGCGACTATGCCGAGGTGGACGAGGCCGGCCACGGAGGGCCCGGCGGCGGGTGATCGCAGACGCTGCCCTGCTGTCATGTCGGCATCGTTGCGGGCGCTGGATCACCTCGGGTCGGGACAAGGGCGTCCCGACGCCTGCTGCGCAGTTCGTTGATCGAGGCGGTGTTGATGACGCGGGAGCCATGACCCAGTCGGCCGGCGAGGCCGTTGTGACCAGATCACGGCGACGCGCGTTCCATGCGGGCATCAGGTCGCAGGTGTGGGGCGCGTCGACGTGCTCGTTCAGGTAGGAGGTCTCGCTTTGGCGCCCTCCATCGCGAACACGATGCCCATGGCCCGGCCGCTACCGGTGTCGCCGCCGGAGATCAGTGCCCGACGACCGGTCGGCAGGCCATTGCCCCGCCACCCCCCGAATCTCGTCCCGCGGTGAATCAACCATCTGCGGGTCTGGCCCGGGTACTCGATCGTCCGCGGCGGTCGCGTGTCCCCGGCGTCGGTCGTGGCTCGGGCCATGCCGTCTCAGTACGCCGCCGATCCAGAAGAAGCGCTCCGTGCTGCGAGTTCGGTGGGCGATGACGGTCCGCTGTGTGCAGCTTCTGACACGGCGACTCGGTGGCCGTTCCGGCGTGCGAAGGCGGTGACCCGGTTGACTCGGGTGGCGGTGACCGGGCGGCGTGATGCTCGCCGCAAGGTGCGTCTCGACGGTGCACAGCCAAGCGCCCGAGGTCGCTGATGCGTGGGTCGGTTTGCCGGGTCCTCGGTGATTCCTGGCCACACCAACCGGAAACCGGTGTGGATGGTGCGGCCCATGACGACGGGTGCGGCAGCCCCGCCAGGTGCCCCTCGAAGCCCGACCGGCGAACATTGGGAGCAGTCAGAGTCCGCGGAGCGGGTGGAACGGATTCGGGGTGTGTCCGCCAGTCCGGGTCTGCGAGTCGGCGATGCCGGCCTGGTAGCCGAGAGCCCATGCCTCCCGCTGGCTTTCGGTGACCCTTTCCTCCAGCTCGGGCAGGTCCACCTGTGGGACCGAACCGCTCGGTCGGTCAGCGGGATTCCCCGACAGGGCGGGCCGTTGGTCGTCGACATCGGTGCGGTTGAGTCGGTCGCGTTCGATCGCGATTTCCCGCTCGAGCTGATCGAGCCTGGCCGACCGCTCGTCGCGGTCCGGGGTGGTGTCGCCCGTTGCTCGACGAGTGGATGTATCTGGGTGTGTGGTCATGAGGTGATGGTTCCCGTTCGGAGCCGGATCGAACCGCACATGCATGAATCCGGCGACCGGACCATGGAGCCTGATTGTTGTCGGGAGTCCGGTTCCATCGGCCTGCCTACGAACTCCCGAGTGGTGCGAGAGTGTCACTCCGGTCGTGCGGTGGTGCCCGATGGGCGGGCGGTGACGGGATCGCCGAGGCGTTGCGCCCGTCCCCCGAACGTCACCGCGCAGACCAGGAACCAGCCGTACCCGATGGTCAGGCCAGCGACGACGTCGGTGAGCCAATGGACCCCGAGCAGCGCCCGACTGGCGGCCACCGCGAAGGCGATCAGTGCGGCGGCGGCCGCCGAGGCCGCGCGGACCACCCGTGGGCCCCCGCGGGTCAGCAGGAGCGCGAGTGCCGGCCACACCGCCGCGGCCGCGGCCGCGTGGCCCGACGGGAAGGAGGGCCCCTGCCAGCCCACCAGGGGCATCACGTCGGGACGGGCGCGGTCGACGATCTCCTTGAGCCCGTTCACGATCAGCTTCTCGCCGACGATCACCACGCCGAGGAAGAGGAACACCTCGATCCGGCGGTGCTGCACGAAGTCGATGACTCCTCCGACGAGGAGCGCGGCGACCACCACCAGGGTGTCGCCCAGGTGGTCAGCACCCGGAGCAGGTCGACCGCGGTCGAGTCCGCGTTGGCGGCACCCCAGGTCGCCACGTCGTCGTCCAGGGACGCCAGACCGGACGAGCTGTCGACCATGTCCAAACAGCAGGCCGGTGACCAGGGCAACGACGAACGTGGCGAGCAGCGACACGGTGAGCATTAGACCGCCCGCGGTCCGACGATCCAGTCGCTGCCGGAGGAACCGGCGCAGGCGCGGATGCCGGGCGAGCCTCCGGAAGACGGCGCGTTCCTGGTCGACGGGGTCGATCGGGTCGGGCAGGCAGCGCACCGCGGACAGGGCGAAGACGACCAGGGCGACGGCCACGGCCACCGAGACGACGGCGAGGGTGCCGATCACCGATCACCGATCACTGATCACCGATCACCGATCACCGGGCTGTGGATGCGGGCCGCCGGTGGAGGCGTGGCCCGGCCGGCGGCGGCGGGGCCGGCCCGGTGGGGCGACGAGGTAGACGGCGAGCACGCAGATGGCACCCAGCGCGATGCCGCCGATGACGTCGGTGAGGTAGTGCACGCCCCGGTACATCCGGCTGAATCCGACGATCACCGGGACCGCGACCACCAGGGCGACGGTGATGGTGCGAATCCAGGTGCTGCGGGTGTGTTCGAAGATCACGATGGCGATGGCGCCGTACGCCGCGGCGGCCGCCGCATGGCCCGAAGGGAAGCTCGTGCCGACGGACACCTCGTCCAGCGCGGGCACGTCGGGCCGGGGACGAGCCACCAGCCAGGTGACGGTGATGAACACCGCGGCCTCGAGGATCAACGCGAAGCTGACCAGGAACGGTTCGCGCCACGACCGCCAAGGTCCGAGGCATGTGGTGTTATGACTCGTGCCGGCCGCGACGCCGGGACCGGAGCGACCGACGGAGGTTCCGACGAACGCGTCACCGCGAGCCGACCCACCGGACGAGACGACGGATGCCCGGGTCCCGCCGATGGTGCGCGCGGGTAACCGGGCCCTGGAAGTCGCCGAGGGTGTTGTCTACGCCGGCATCGCGGCCTTCCTGCTGGTCCTGGCGCTCGGCGCGTTCGGCATCGCGGCCCGTCAGGTGCCGTTCCTGTTCAGCCCGGACAGCGCCGCCCAGTCGGCGTTGGAGATCCTGGACACCCTGCTGCTGGTGTTCATCGTGGTCGAACTGCTGTTCGCGGTGCGGATCACCATCGCCAAACGCGAACTCATCGCCGAGCCGTTCCTGCTGGTCGGCATCATCGCCTCGATCAAGGAGATCGTGGTGTTGTCGGTCAAGGCCGCCGACGAGATCGGCACCGGGACATCCTTTTCGGATGCGATGTGGGAAGTCGGCGTGCTCGGCGTGCTGGTCCTGATGCTCGGCGGCACCGCGCTGCTGCTGCGGCGCAAGGAACGCGAACCCGGGGAGGGTGACGATCAGGGCCCGTACCGGGCCGACCGGGCCGGCGAACCGACCGGGTGAGCCCCCCTGACGGAGGCATGGCCGGTCAGTGCCTGCCCACACACGGCCGGTCGGCCGGTCCGCGATGAAGGATTCGGTGAGCCTGCCACGGGGTACCGAGCGACCGGGTCTTCGTCGCGAGCAGGGAAGGACCAGGGCCGTGATCGCCGTCGTTGAGCGCCGAGGCAAGGTGTCGGGGGCGACCCGCCGCGGGCTGCGGGAGGCGTTGACCCATGCCGGGCTGGAACCCGCGTCCTGGACCAAGGTGTCCAAGGCGCGCAAGGCCACCGCCGCGGTCGCCGAGATGATCCGCGGAGGCGCGGACACTGTCGTGGTGTGCGGTGGCGACGGCACCGTGCGTGCCGCGGCCGAGGCCTTGGTCGACACCGGAGTGGCGCTCGAGGTGGTGCCGACCGGCACGGCGAACCTGTTCGCCGCCGGGCTGGACCTGCCCGCCGAGCCGGCGGCCGTCGTCGAACTGGTGACCTCCGGGCACAGGCTGGTCCTGGACACCGGCCGCTGCAATGACCGGACCTTCACCGTGATGGCCGGGGCCGGTCTGGACGCGGCCATGATCGACGAGACCGATGACGCGTCCGGCCCGCTCGGGAAGGACCGACTCGGGGTCCTGTCGTACGTGCGGGCCGGACTGATCCATGCCCACCGCCCGGACCCCTTCGAGGCCGAGGTCACGGTCGACGGCACGGTGTTCTTCGACGGCATGACGACGTGCGTGCTCGTCGGGAATCTCGGAAACCTACCGGGCGGGCTGCATGCGTTCTCCGGAGCCTCGGCCACCGACGGTCTGCTGGACGTCGCGGTGACCACGGCGGCGGGGCTTCGGCAATGGGCATCGCTGATCATCAGCACCGCCCGCGGGCGTCAGGAAGCGTCGCCGCACGCCCGTTTCGCCCAGGGCAGGCGAATCGTCGTGAAGATGAGCCGCAAGCAACGGTTCGAGCTGGACGGCGGGACCAGGGCACCAGTGAACGGCTGAGATTCCAGGTGTGTCCCCGATCGCTGGTGGTGTGCGCCTCCGGGCCGCTGCCCGCACCCGAGGATCAAATGGGTGAGCATGACGCCGGGCGGGGACGACTGGGTGACCACGATGAAGGCCGAGCGCATGACACACTTGCCATGATGTCCCAGATCAGCGTCTTGGAACGCGAGATGTACACCGAGGCCGAGGCAGCCCGGCTGCTTCGCGTACCCCAGAGCACCCTGCACTACTGGCTTGAAGGCGGCCAACGCCGCGGGAAGACCTACCGACCGGTCATCCGCATCGAACCCAATGGCAGCCGCGCCGTCACCTGGGCTGAGTTCGTCGAAGCCGGGCTGCTCCGTTCCTACCGCAACGCTCGCGTGCCAATGACGGAACTACGTACCTTCATCGACCTGCTCCGCGCCGGCCTGGGCGTCGCCTACCCGCTGGCGCATCACCAGCCGTTCGTCAGCGGCCGCAACTTGGTCATGCAGGCCCAGGACCAGGCCGGCCTGGATCCCGACTTCTGCCTGGTTGCCGTGGCCAGCGGCCAACTCATCCTCACCGGCCCCTCGCAGCTCTTCGTCGACCGGGTCACCTGGGAAGGCGACCTCGCAGCCGGCTGGCGACCGCACGACGACCCCAACTCACCCGTCCGGATGACCCCTGACGTCCGCTTCGGCAAACCCGCGATCGGCGGGATCAGCACCGACATCCTCTGGGAACACGACCAGGCCGGCGAAGCGGTCGACGAGATCGCCAGCGACTTCGGCCTCACCCACGACGACGTCCGCTGGGCCCTGGCCTACGAGAACTCGGTCCGGGCCACCCCCGCCGCGTGAGCACTGGACGATCCCGGCTCACCAGGACCACCCCGCACGCCCACGTCCGGTACTACATCGACGCCGACATGCTCGGCCTTGGCAAGCTCCTCGTTCAAGTCCGCAACGACGTCACCTACCCAGGCGATCCAGGCGGTGTTCTGCACAAGCGCCGGCGGGAGCCCTGCCCCATCGTGTCTCCGGCCGTGCCGGACATCGAATGGATCCCGGTCGTGACCGCCCACCAGTGGCTCATCATCACCAGAGACTCGAACATCGCGGTCAATCGCGCCGAGATCGCCGCCGTTCGTGACAACGAGGCCCGAATGGTGACCCTGTCCGGTCGCGACGCCATCGGCACCTGGAACCAACTTGAGATCCTGATGACCCAGTGGCGGCAGATCCAGTCGCTCCTGGACCAGCCGGGCCCGTTCATCTACGCCGCGACCCGGACCTCGATCCGAGCAGTCGACCTGACGTGACGCACACCGCCGCAGAACAGATCGTGAAGGCCGCCGCCGGCCATCCATCGACCGGTCAAGGACATCAGAAGTTCAGCGGCTCGCGGCGATCCGCTCAAGCCGGTCGACCAGGCACACCATTTCGCGGCCTGGCCCGCAGGCTACCCCAGATCCCGGCCGCGGCCGCTGATCGATCGGTGCCGCGGCTCCTGATGACCAAGCCCCTGGATGACCATCCGGTGCCCCGGCCTAGCCATCGGATGGATGGGCGCCCAACAACTGGAGGCGGTGACCAGTTGCGAGGCCAACGCACGAAGGCCCACGGGCGACGACCACGGGGCCTTCAAGCACTACGCGAAACGAAGAGACCTGCCTCCGCTTTCGTATACACCATACCGGCGACGCCAACGACCCCACGGAGGTGGAGGAGCCGGGGTCAGAAGGTCGGTACCGCCCGCAACGCTCACCCATACTCTGTTGACCATGGGGACGGGTGGTTGACC
>DATDBV010000085.1:0-3860 GCA_036524715.1 Nakamurella sp.
CCGCTGTTGATCATGAAGAACACGCCCTCATCCGGGAGGAATATGGGCGTGTTCTTCATGATCAACTCGGGCGTGGGGGGTGGGGGGACTCGTCGTGGTGCGGGTTGGCCCGCAGCGACCCGGGGTGCGCCTTGAGGGTCGGGTCGTTCTTGGTCTTGATCAGGCTGGCCACGGTGGTGATCGCCAGCACGATGACGATGACGACCAGCGAGGCGTTGGTGGACACGGTCGGCACGCCGGGCCAGATGCCGTGCGCCCAGTGCAGCACCAGCTTGACCCCGATGAACGCCAGGATGATCGCCAACCCGCTGGACAGGTACACCAGCCGGTCGAGCAGGCCCTTGACCAGGAAGAACAGCGCCCGGAGGCCGAGCAGGGCGAACGCGTTGGCGACGAACACGATGTACGGCTCCGCGGTCACCCCGAAGACCGCCGGGATCGAATCAAGCGCGAACAGCAGGTCGGTGCTGCCGATGGCGATGAGCACGATGAACAGTGGGGTGGCCAACCGCCTGCCGTCGATCCGGGTGAACAGCCGGCCGCCGTCGTACTCGGTGGTCACCGGGATGAACCGGCGGGTCAGCTTGACCAGGCCGTTCTCCTGGACGTCCGGGTCCTCGTCCCGGTGCCGGAACAGCTGGATCGCGGTGAAGATCAGCAGCAGGCCGAACAGCAGGAACATGACCGCGAACAGGTCGAGCAGGGCGGCGCCGACCACGATGAAGATGGCCCGCAGGATCAGCGCGATGATGATGCCGAAGGTCAGCACCTTGTGCTGGTGCGCCTCGGGCACCGCGAACGTCGTCATGATGATGACGAAGACGAACAGGTTGTCGACGGACAGGCTCTTCTCGACGATGTACCCGGCGAAGTACTGGGCACCGAAGTCGCTGCCCGCGTACCACATGAATGCGAAGCCGAAGGCCACCGCAATCAGGATGTAGAAGACGGACCAGGCCACGGCCTCCTTGAACCCGACGGCGTGCGGCTTCGCGGCCGCGAACAGCAGGTCGAAGGTCAACAGGCCGACGATCACCACGATGGTGACGGCCCACCACGCAACACTGAGCTCGAGCAACGGGTATCTCCAACGCGTCGAGGAACGGTGGGCTCATCCGCCGGGTCAACTACCCGCCCCGGCGATCAGTTCCCGTTTCCCATGCGCTGCCGAGGTTCGTCACAGGTCGCCGGGCTTGGCGGGTGATCCGCGGCCGGGACCGTCGACGTGCCCGTCCCGGATGACGTGCTGCAACGTCTCGTACGCGTTGTAGGTGGACCTGCCCAGCGAACGGTAGGTGCGCGCCGCGCGCTTGAGGTAGGTGTCGACCGTCGAGGTGGCGGCGGGCGGTTCCATCAGCCGGCCGATGTCCGCGCGCCCGACTCCCTGGGCGAGCAGTTCGAACACCTGGATCTCCCGGGGCGCCAGGTGCCCGACCAGGTCGTCGTCGGTGAGCAGCGCGTGCGCGAGCCGGCCGGACACCGCCAGCTCGCCGGTGCGGGCGACCCGGAGCGCGTCGATCAGCAGGTGTTCGGGATCCGACTTGAGAACCAGCCCCACCGCGCCGGCGGCGATCGCCCGGCGCACCGGGATGGGGCGTTCTTCCGCGGTGAGGATGAGGACCTGCGGGCCGGCCTCCCGGATCGCCCGCACGTTGGCGGTCGGGTCCGACTCGTCGGCGGGTACACCCAGATCCAGATCGAGCAGCACCACATCGGCCGCAGCACTGCCGGCGGCGAGCAACTCGCCGACCGAGGACGCGGTGCCGATCACCTCGACCCAGGGAGCGAGCTCGCGGACCGTCCACAGGATGCCCTTGAGGACGAACGGGTGGTCGTCCACCGCGGCGAGCTTCAACGGCGCGTCGGCGCCGTCGTTCTGCGTCATGCGGCCCAGCCAATCCGGGGCGCCGCCGCGACGGAAGTCCCCACCTGAGGTGACACCACCGCCGTCGCGGCCGCCAGGTCGACCCGGACCAGCAGGAAGTCCGGCCCGTGCAGGATCCGGGCCCGCAGTTGCTCGGCTACCCCGGCCAGCACCGGTTCGGTGGGCACCGGGCTGACCATGAGACTCACCACCCGGGACCGGGCCGCCGACACAGTCAGCACGGTGCGCCGGGGTGGCTCCGGACCGGCCAACGCGGCGGTGAGCAGCCGGGACACCAGGCCGGCCGGCAGCGCCGGCGGGACGACCGAATCGGCGATGATCTCCACCGTGCGGCCCTCCCGTCGGGCCCGGGCGATCAACCCGCGCGCGGCGGGGTCGATCTGCGGGCCGAGCCGGATGTCGTCGCGCACCGCGGCCTCCAGCGTGCTCGCCTCCGGCCGGGTCGCCGGCGAGTCCAGCACGACCCGACCGTCCTGCACCGCGATCAGGAACGGCAGCACCCACTCCCGCACCCGGCCCAGCCGGGCGGTCAGCACGTCCCGGGAGACCTGCAGTTGGGCCGCGGTCGCGTGCGCGTGCCGTTCCAGTTCCTCGCTGCGCCGGATCGAGGAGGCCATGTGGTCGATCGTCAGCCGGCCGGCCAGGAGGCAGACGACCCCCAGCGCGTTGGACAGGACGGCCGGCAACGCCGGCAGCAGCAGGGAGCCGTCCGGGCTCAGCCGCAGCAGCATGACGACGCAGGCCGCGGTCGCCGCGGCGGCTCCGACGATCGACTCCCAGGGCGGCCGGAACATGGCGATCAGGGCGAGTGCGGGCGCCCCACCCCCGGCAGCGAAGTAGGCCAGGGCGACGTCGTCGCCCGGGACCAAGTTCAGGCCCGCAGCGATCGCGGTCACGACGGCCGCGGTCACCAGGATCGCCGACCGGCGGCCGGTCATCGGGTGCCGCGTCACCCGCGCCGCCGCGGTGACCGTCAGCACCGTCATGACCGCCAGCACCAGCAGGGCCGGTCGGGGATCGGACAGCAGGCCATGTTGCAGACCCGCCTGGATCACGACGAACCCGAGGATCGGCATCGTCGCGCCCAGGACGATCCGGTTCCGGGTCCCGGCCAGGTCGGCCAGCCGGCGGGAGGCCACGCCGGCCGGCGCCGGGACCCGCCACGACAGGGTGACCGTGGTCCCCGCGCCCGGGGTCGATAGCACCGATGCCGTGCCGCCGACCTCGGTGACCCGGGCGAGGATGGATTGCCGGAAGCCCAGCGGCCCGGACGGCACCGTCGCCGGGTCGAAGCCCCGGCCGTCGTCGACGACGCTGATCTCGGCGCCGTCGTCGTCGATGGTCGCCTCGACCACGATCACATCGCCGTTCGCGTGCAGTTCGGCGTTGCGCAGGGCCTCCCCGGTCGCCCGGGCCAGCGCGTCCACGACGCGGTCCGGCAATCGGCCGTGGCCCGTCAGCCGGAGGCTGACCGGCAGCCCCGGTCGGTCGGCCAGGGTTCGCAGCTCGCCCGGCAGGTCGCCCCGGGGGGCCGGCGCGATGGCCGCGCTGCCGAGCAGGTCGGCTGCGTGCGCCACCATCGGCCGGACCCGGGATTCCTCGATCGCCCCGGCGGGCAGGGCCACGGCCGCAGGGCGTGGATGACCTCGTCGTGCAGCAGCCGGGAGGCCGCCCGTTCCTGGCGGTCGACCGCGCGGGCCGCCTCCGCCTCGGCGAACGCCCGTTGCTGGGTGCGTGCCGCTTCGTCGGCGATCGCGGCGGTCCGCCGCCAGGCCGGCACGAACACGACGGTCAGGGCGACGAACACCAGCGCCAACGACAGCTCGGAGACGGCAGTGTGCCACCCGCCCGACGCGCCGGCGGCCGGCGCCGTGCGCACGGCGAGGTAGCCCGCGCCGGCCACGGCGACCACCCAGGTCGCCGACCGGGCCGGGAGCAGGCCGACAACGAGGACGAAGACGGGCACCATCAGCTG
>DATDBV010000086.1:0-8603 GCA_036524715.1 Nakamurella sp.
CGAGTCAGTGGCCACGCGCGCTGCCCGGGAGGGCGGCGCCGTGGTGCTGGTCGACCGTTCGGACCTGGTCCACGAGCTGAGCGCAAAGCTCAACGCCGACGGACTGGAGACGACCTCGCTGATCGGTGATCTCGAGCAGCATGCGGACTGCGCGGCGGTCATGCGCCAGGCCGACAGTTGGAAGGGCCGAATCGACGTCCTGATCAACAACGTCGGCGGGACCATCTGGGCAAAACCGTACGCCGAGTACGACCCTGACCAGATCGAGGCCGAGATCCGCCGGTCGCTGTTCCCGACAATGTGGTGTTGCCACGCGGCGCTGCCCTACATGCTGGCGAACGGCAAGGGCACCATCGTCAACGTGTCGTCGGTCGCGACCCGCGGGGTCAACCGGGTGCCATACGCCGCGGCCAAGGGTGGGGTGAACGCACTCACCGCCTCGCTGGCGATGGAGTACACCGGGTCGGGGATCCGGGTCGCGGCGACGGCGCCGGGCGGTATCGAGGCTCCGCCGAGGCGGGTGGCCCGGGGGCCGTCGGCGCAGTCGGAGACGGAAAAGCAGTGGTACCAGGCGGTCGTCGACCAGACCAACGACTCTGCGCTGATGCACCGCTACGGCACTCTGGCCGAACAGACGGCACCGATCCTGTTCCTGGCCTCCGACGAGGCCTCATACATCACCGGCACCCGGTTGCCGGTGGCCGGGGGAGACCTGGGATGACCCACTTGCCATTCGGAGAACGAGCGTGACGGCGGACTATCTGATGGCCCCGTCGGTGACCCTGGCCGCGGCCCAGCGAGCGATCGCGGCCGCCCTCGTCAAGGCCGAGGATTTGGCCGTCGACGTCTGCATCGCCGTCACCGATGGGGCCGGACATCTCCTGGCCATGGCGAGGATGGATCGCGCCCCCTTACTCTGCGTACAGATCGCTCAGGACAAGGCCTATTCGGTCGCGGCGTTCGGCGGTTTGCCGACGAGCGAATGGTGGCGAATGCTGGAGTCGGAGCCGGCCCTGCTGCACGGCATCGTGAAGACCGATCGACTGACGGTTTTCGGGGGTGGTGTTCCACTGGTGGCCGATGGTCGGACGGTGGGTGCGATCGGGATTTCCGGGGGTTCCAGCGAACAAGATGTGAGAATCGCCGAGGCGGGTGCCAACGCCGTCGGGAATGAACAGTCCAGGGTATAGCTCAAATCGGAGGTTCAGATGTCCGGATCGTATCTTGCCTTTGCCCAGTCCCAGTTGATCGACAAGTTCGGCGCCGGCGCCGGGTATAACGAGTTCCTGCGTCGCCGAGGAATGTCGTTGGGTCTTTTCACCCTGCCGGTGGGCGCTGTCGACCGGCAGCATCCGCACATGGCCGATGAGGTCTACATTGTGCTGGAGGGCAAGGGAACTCTTCAGGTCGTCGACGACAAAGTGCCGGTCGAGGCGGGCAGCATTGTTTCGGTCGATCACGGCGAGGAACATCACTTCATCGATGTGGTTGAGGATCTGAAGATGCTGGTCATCTTTGCCCCGCCGGATCTGCCGGACGAGGACGAGGACTGATCGTCTCGTCAAAAGCCCTGATCGGTGGACCTGCTGGGTCGCCGGATCAGGGCTTTTTTTGTCGTCAGGTAGTCGAATCGTCAGGTAATCGAAAGAGACCGCCACGGATCGATTCCTGGGCCGCAGCGATTAGGCGAGTCGGCCATTGGTGATGGCCGACTGGGAAAGGTCGCCGGCGGCCAGGGCGGACCGGTTGATACCGTGGCCCTGATTGACCGCGAACTGCCGGGTCAGCGCTCGCGCAGCGACGACAAGTGCAGGTTGAACGGCCTGCACGCGAAATTGCTGCGCCGATCCGGTGAGGGAGACCTCCAGGGCGGCAACGACCTGCCCACCGCGAGCGAACACCGGCGCCGCGATCGAGGTGCTCTCGGGATCGAGTTCCTTTCTGGCCCAGGCCAGTTGGTTCATCCGAACCACCGCGAGTTCGCGCCGCAAAGAGCTTCCGGTCACGATCGTCGCGGCGGTATAGCGGGGCAAACCCTGGCGGATCACCTCGTTGACCGCCGCAGGCTCGGAAAAGGCCAACAGGACCTTTCCGGCGGCACTGGCGTGAACCGGTAGGTGGCGCGATCCGGATCGCGCCGGACGATTGGGGATGGGACACCTTTCCAGGCATTTGACCGTACTGTTCTCGAGAATCCCGAACCGAACGGTGCTGTGCACCGCGGAAGACAGATCGTCGAGCACCAACTCCGCCTGACTCTGGATCCGTGGCACGTGCCAGACATTGGCGCCGATCTGGGTCAGGAGAGAACCCACGCAGTAGCGCTTGTCCGGCGCCCGGTCAAGGAAGCCCCACTCCACCAGTTCGGTGACCAGTCGATGTGCGGTGGACACCGGGATGCCGGCCGATCGGGCGACATCGGAAAGCGAATGGGCCCGCCCACTCGAGAACGTTCGGAGAATGGCCGCCAATTTGCTGGTGACGCTCCTGCCGTCCACGGAATTGCTCACGCCGTACCACCGATGGCCGCAAAGTTGTCGGATTGACACGCTCGGGGTTCGAACCTGACCGGGTGGGGGTGGCGGCGGTGGGCAGCGGTGGTCATCTGAAGAACTTTGCCACCATAGGGTTGTTCTTCGCGCCGGGCAGCAACCTAGGTCGATCAGGCATTCCCGGCAGGTGTGCCCGACGCTGGATCGGGGAGTATGGTGAGGTTGTCGCGCGGAGCGGGGTTCGGGTCCGCGCACCTTCGCGACAACGGCGGCCAGTTCTGGAAAGGTGGCGAACACAAGATGCCGATCTACGTCTTCCGCTGCGAGGGCGGGCATGATTTCGAGAAGCTGGTGCCGATGAGCGCGGTCGCACCGAATTGCCCGGATTGCGGTCACGCCACACGCAAGATGCCCACGACTTTCGGAATCAGATCGAGCGGTTCCTCCCCGAGAGAACCCAAGAAATTCAACTCGTCGTCATTGTGGCGGGAAGCGTTCAAGGACAAGCCGGAAAAGGTCAAGCGCGAGATTGAATTCCGTCAACAGTTGGCGGCCAGGGGAAAGCGTGAATCCCACGACATTCCGAGCCCGGATCGGAATCTGACGGGTGGGGTCATTCTCGACTGACCCTCGCCTCCTCCACCCGGCCCGGCTCGGCTAGCGTGGATCGGCCGGGCCGCAACGTAGAGGAGACGACGCCGATGAGTGGCTTTCCCGACGGATTCCTGTGGGGCGGGGCGGTGGCCGCGCACCAGTTCGAGGGCGGCTGGGACGCCGGCGGGAAGGGTCCGAACGTCGTCGACGTGCTGACCGCCGGGGCGCACGGGGTGGCCCGACGGCTGACCGACACGGTTGAACCCGGTACCTACTACCCGAACCATGTGGCCATCGACTTCTACCATCGCTTCCGCGACGACATCGCCCTGTTCGCCGAACTCGGTCTCAAGTGCTTCCGCACCTCGATCTCCTGGGCCCGCATCTTCCCGAAGGGCGACGAGGCGGAACCCAACGAGGAGGGCCTGGCGTTCTATGACGCCGTGTTCGACGAGCTGATCGCCCACGGCATCGAACCGGTCATCACCCTGTCCCACTTCGAGCTTCCGCTGCACCTGGCCAGCGAATACGGCGGATTCCGCAACCGCAAGCTGGTCGACTTCTTCGCCCGGTTCGCCGACGTCTGCTTCCGGCGGTACCACCACAAGGTCAGGTACTGGATGACCTTCAACGAGATCAACAACCAGATGGACACCGACAACTGGTTGTTCCTGTGGACGAACTCCGGAGTGCTGGTCGGACCGGACGAGACGCCGCGGGAGGTGATGTTCCAGACCGCCCACCACGAACTGCTGGCCAGCGCCAAAGCGGTCGCCATCGGTCACGGAATCGATCCGGACCTGCGGATCGGCGCCATGGTCTCGCACGTGCCGATCTACCCGTACTCCTGCAATCCCGAGGACGTGATGGCCGCGCAGATCGCCATGCGGCAGCGCTACTTCTTCCCCGACGTGCAGGTGCGCGGCGTCTACCCGGCCTACGCACTCAAGGAGTTCGAGCGGGAGGGCTACCGGATCACGATGGAGCCGCAGGACGCGGCGATCCTGGCCGCCGGCACCGTCGACTACCTGGGCTTCAGCTACTACATGTCCACCGTGGTGAAGGCCGACGCGGTGAACGAGAAGGCCGGTGACTCGGTCGACTTCGCCCTGCCCAACGGGGTGCCCAACCCATACGTGAAGGCCAGCGACTGGGGTTGGCAGATCGACCCGGTCGGCCTGCGGTACACACTGAGCACGCTGTACGACAGGTATCAGGTGCCGCTGTTCATCGTGGAGAACGGGTTCGGCGCGGTCGATGTGGCGGCCGACGACGGCGCGATCCACGACGCCGACCGGATCGACTACCTGCGCGCGCACATCGAGGCGATGCGGGCCGCGATCGACGAGGACGGCGTCGACCTGGTCGGCTACACCCCTTGGGGCGTCATCGATCTCGTGTCGTTCACGACGGGGGAGATGCGCAAGCGGTACGGGATGATCTACGTCGACCGGGACAACGAGGGCAACGGCACGTTGGACCGGACCCGCAAGGACTCTTTCGCCTGGTACCGGGATGTCATCGAGTCCAACGGCGCAAGCGTGTAAGAGCTCGGCGGTGGGCGCAGGTCAGCGTCCCGCGGGCGCGTCGACTGAACCAAAGTCGCGCATCCGGCCGCTTTCTTGCGCGGCTTCGGTTCAGTCGACGGAACGTAGCGCGTGGGCGATCATCTCACCGATGAGCACGGCCGTGTTGGCCGGCCCGCGCAGCGGCGCCGCCGGCAGGATGGAGGTGTCGGCGACCCGCAGCCCGTCGATCCCGTGCACCCGGCCGAACTGGTCGACGGCCGTCTCCGGATCGTCGGGTGAGCCCATCGGGGCGGTGCCGCAGGTGTGCAGCGAGGTGCCCAGCCGGTCGCGGATCCAGCCGTCCAGCGCGGTGTCGTCGGCCGCCGTGCGCCGATCGAGATCCGGTTCGCCGGCCGCCACGCCGGCGAACGCCCGGGACGACACCAGGGCCAGCGCGGTGCGGACCGCCTCGCGGAACCGGGCCGGGCCGCCGGCCGAAGACAGGTAGCCGTAGCGGATGTCCAAGGGGACATCGGGATCGGCGCAGACCAGCCGCAGGCGCCCGGTGGGGGACGGCCGCATCACCGAGACCAGCACGGGCAGCGTGGGTTTCGCGGTCGCGGCGCCGCCGGTGAGCACGTTCATCGGCACGTTCGACGGGAGGATCTGCAGGTCGCCCGATCGTGGGCCGTCGGTGGACCGGAAGTTCAGGCAGGCGCTGATCCAGCTGTGGTCGCCGCGACCCCGATAGTCGCGGGGCGCCCATTCGAGGACGACCTGCGGATGGTCGCTGAACCGTCGGCCGACGGCGGGCAGATCGCCCACCACCGGGATGCCCAGGGCGTGCAAGTCGCCGGCCGGTCCGATCCCGGACCGCATCAGCAGCGCAGGTGTGCCGAGGGCGCCCGCCGACAGCACGACGGCACCCGCCTCGACCGTCGAATCCCGCCCGTCGACCTGGATGTCGACGCCGACGGCCCGGCTTCCGCGGAACCGGATCCGCCGCACCGTCGCCCCGGCCAGCAGGGACATGTTGCCCCGGTTCAGGGCCGGGAGAACGTAGGCCAGGCCGGTGTTCCACCTGATGCCGTTCTCGACGTTCCGCGGGACCGGGCCGAAACCCGGTGCGCCCTGGGCGTTCTTGTCCGGCTCGGCAGGGAATCCGAGCTCGTCGGCCGCCTGCGCGAACGCGGAGGTGATCGGACCGGTCAGGGCCGGCCGATGCACCGGCACCGGCCCGGACCCGCCGTGCAGATCGGTGTCGCCGTAGTCCAGATCACGCTCCAGGGCCCGCAGGAAGGGCAGCACGCTCTCGTACGCCCAGGCGGGGTTGCCGGCCGCCGCCCAGGCCACGTAGTCCTCCCGCCGGGCCCGCATGAAGTAACCGCCGTTGGTCGCGGTGGAGCCGCCGAGGAACCGACCGCGGAAGATGCTGGACACCCGGTCGTCGGCCAGCCGGACCGGATGGGCCCAGTGGCGATCGGCCACCGGCCGGGCCCCCGGCACCAGGGCCGCGTCCAGCAGTTCGGGCGGGAACTCGGCCCGGGTCCGCGGGCTGTCGCCGGCCTCGATCAGCAGCACCGATCGGTCCGGGTCCTCGCTGGCCCGTGCGGCCACCACCGACCCGCTGGCGCCGGCACCCACGACGACCAGATCGACCTTCTCCACCGCCGCCTCCAGACCGCGCCGATGCGGTTTCTGCACTCAGTGCCAATAAGGTACCGTCCTGGCCGGTGAAGTGCCAAGCGGGGTGCCGCTCACCGGGCGGTCTTGGACAGCCACGTGCTGGCGTTCCCCTACTCGGTGGAGCTCGCGGCAGGTGCGCATCCGCACGACTGGCGAACGATCAGTTCCATGTCGAAGAGTTCGTGTCTCGGCGGACTGTCGTGCAGGATGCCGTCGATGGCGGCGTCGGCCATGGCGATCAGGGGTTGGCGGACGAGGGTGAGCGGTGGCCAAGTGTGCGCGGATTCGGTGTTGCCGTCGAAGCTCGTGCCTTGCGGCGAGGCGTCTACCGCGGGCTGTCGACCGATGGCCCGTTGATGGTGAACGAGGCGCGGAGCAGGTCGCGGTCTCGTGAGCTTGGTCCGACGAGCAGTTCGAAGGAGCCGGGTTCGACGACGCGTTGGCCGGCGGCGTCGACGATGGTGCAGGCGGCGGCGAGAATTGTGATATCGACGTCGACGGATTCGCCGGGCCGGACGGTGGCCTGGGTGAAGGCCTTGAGTTCGCGCTCGGCCCAGGTGACGCTGGTGACGGTGTCCGTGATGTAGGCCTGCACGGTTTCGGTGGCCGGCCGGTTCCCGGTGTTGGTCAGGGTGATCCGGGCGTTGATGTCCTGGCAGGCGGTGATCTGGTTGGCGGCCAGGCGCAGGTCGGTGTATTCGACGGTGGTGTAGCTCAGTCCTTCGCCGAACGCGAACAGTGGTTCCTGGGTGAGGTCGGCGTAGCGGTCGCCGTGTTGCCCGCGGATCTGGTTGTAGTACACGGGAAGCTGCCCGGCGTGCCGGGCGAAGGTGATCGGCAGGCGACCGCTGGGTTCGATCACGCCCAGGATGAGTTCGGCGATGGCCCGGCCACCCTGCATGCCCGGGTTGAAGGCCTCGACGATGGCCGCGGCCCGTAGGACCGAGTCGGGCAGGACCGACGGCTTGGATTGGATGAGCACGACGATGACCGGGGTGCCGGTCGCGAAAAGTTGGTCGAGTAGGGCGATCTGGGCGCCCTGCAGCTCGAGCGTCGCGGTTGAGCAGCCCTCGCCGGTCAGGGCGACGGTGTCGCCGACGACCGCGACGACCCAGTCGGCGGTCCGCGCGGCCCGGGCCGCTTCGGCCAGCAGGTCCGGGTCCGCGGTGGCCGGTTGGAACAACGGGGGTCGGGGCTGGCCGTCCGGGTAGACCTCGCCGGCCGGGTCCGGCACCAGGCGGCCGATGTCCGCGCCGCGCGCATGGCTGATAGTCCACGTCGGCGGGGCGATCTCGCGGAACCCGTCGAGCACGGTTGCGGTGTTCTCCCGTGGATGGCCGTTCGGCATCCAGTTGATCTGCCCGGAGGCACCGGCCCAGTCGCCGAGCTGCGCGTGCGGGTCGTCGGCGTTGGGCCCGATGATCGCGACCGTGCGGGCTGCGCGAGTGCTGGTGGCCCGCCCGTCAGGGCCGGCGGTCAGCCCACCGTCGAGGGGAAGGGTGCCGTCGTTGCGGAGCAGCACCAGGGATCGGCGGGCCATGTCAAGGTTGATCGCGGTGTGGTCGGCGCAGCCGATGACCTCCGCCTGCAGTGACGGCGCGGGGGATCTGGGGTCCTCGAACAGGCCGAGTTCGAACTTCAGGGCCAGGATCCGGCGGACCGCGTTGTCGATGTCATGTTCGTTCAGGTCGCCGCGGGCCACCGCGTCCTGGGCGGCGGTGAAGAACTGCGGGGTGGTCATGATCAGGTCGTTGCCGGCGCTGACCGCCACGGCGGCAGCTTGGGTGTCGGTGGCACAGACCTTCTGCTCCCAGACCATCCGGCCGACGTTGTCCCAGTCGGTGACCAGGGTTCCGGTGAAGCCCCACTCCTGTTTGAGGACGTCGTTGAGCAGCCAGCGGTTGGCGGTGACCGGTACGCCGTCGATGGCCTGGTAGCCGAGCATGAAGGTGCGGCAGCCCGCGCTCACCGCCTTCTCGAACGGCGGGAAGAACCATGACCGCAGCTTGCGTGGGGTGAGGTCGGCCTCGCTGGCATCGCGCCCGCCCTGAGTCTCGGAGTAGCCGGCGAAATGCTTGGCGGTGGCCAGGACCGCGGTGCGGTCGAGCAGCCCGTCGCCCTGGTAGCCGCCGATCATCGCCGCTCCGAGTTCACCAATGAGATGGGGGTCTTCGCCGAAGGCCTCGTTGACCCGGCCCCACCGCAGGTCCCGGGCGATGCACAGCACCGGGGAGAACGTCCAGTGCAGGCCGGTTGCGGCGATCTCGATGGCCGCGGCCCGGGCGCCGCGTTCGATCAGGTCCGGATCCCAGGTGCAGGCCAT
>DATDBV010000087.1:0-5649 GCA_036524715.1 Nakamurella sp.
ACGTAGCCTGATGCGCTGTGCGTGGTCGACCGCGCCGGCGCACGATCGTGGAGGCGGACGGGGGTGGGGCGATGACGTTGCCGACGCAGGCGCAGAGGGTCCTCGCGCCGCCGGCGAAGGCGGCGATCTTCCTGGTCGTCACCGTGCGGACGGGCGCCGAGGGCGACGTGCTGGACCTGCTCGGTGACGTCGAGGGCCTGACCCGCGCGGTCGGGTTTCGCGAGCCGGAACTGGAACTCAGCTGTGTGGTCGGCGTCGGCGCGCAGCTGTGGGATCGGCTCTACGACCGCCCGCGTCCGGCCGGGCTGCACCCGTTGCCGGTGTTCGCCGGGGCGGTGCACACCGCCGTGTCGACGCCCGGGGACCTACTGTTCCACCTGCGTGCGCGGCGCTTCGACCTGTGCTTCGAGTTGGCCACCCAGCTGATGATCCGGCTGGACGGCCGGGCCGACTTGGCGGACGAGGTGCACGGGTTCCGCTACTTCGACGAACGGGACCTGCTCGGCTTCGTCGACGGCACCGAGAACCCGGACGGCTCCGCCGCGGCCGCTGCCGTTTTCGTCGGTGACGAGGATCCGGCGTTCGTCGGCTCCAGCTACGTCGTGGTGCAGAAGTACCTGCACGATCTGGACGCGTGGAACGCGCTGCCGGTCGAGGAGCAGGAACGGGTGATCGGCCGCCGCAAGCTCTCGGACATCGAGTTGCCGGACGAGGTCAAGCCGGCGAACTCGCACGTCGCGCTGACCACGATCGTCGAACCGGACGGCACCGAGCGGCAGATCGTCCGCGACAATCTGCCGTTCGGCACGGTGGGCGCCAAGGAGTTCGGCACCTACTTCATCGGATACGCGGCGACGCCCGAGGTGATCGAGCAGATGCTGGCCAACATGTTCATCGGCGATCCGCCCGGCAATCACGATCGGGTCCTGGACTTCTCCACCGCCGTCACCGGCACCCTGTTCTTCGTGCCCACCGCGGATTTCCTGGACGACCCCACCGCCAACCCCACCGCCGACCCCACCGCGCAGTTGGCCGAGGTCACCCCACCGGCGCCCACCGAGGCGTCCCCGACCCCACCGAAACCGTCGGCCGATGACGGTTCGCTGGGCATCGGCAATCTACGAGGGAGCGTGACATCGTGAACAACCTGCATCGGGAACTCGCGCCGATCACCGAGGGCGCCTGGGAGCAGATCGAGGACGAGGCCCGGCGCACCTTCAAGCGCTCCATCGCCGGGCGCCGGGTGGTGGACCTGGTCGGCCCGGGTGGTCCGACGCTGGCCGCCGTCGGGACCGGGCACCTGCGCCCGCTGGACCCGCCGACCGACGGCGTGCAGGTCCGGGAGCGCCTCGTCCAGCCGATCATCGAGCTGCGGGTGCCGTTCCTGGTCGCCCGTGCGGCGGTCGACGACGTCGAGCGCGGCGCCCTGGACTCCGACTGGCAGCCGGTCAAGGACGCCGCCATCCAGATCGCCCTGGCCGAGGATCGGATGATCTTCCACGGCTGGGCGGCGGCCGGCATCAGCGGCATCGGACCCAGCAGCTCCAACCCGGCGCAACCGCTGCCGGCCGACGTCGGCGACCTGCCCGACAGCGTCGCGCACGCGCTGAGCATGCTGCGGCTGGCCGGCGTCGACGGGCCGTACAGCCTGCTGCTGTCCGCGGAGCTGTACACGGCGGTTGCCGAGACCACCGTGCACGGCTACCCGATCCGCGACCACATCGCGCGGCTGTTGCGCGAGGGGGAGACGATCTGGGCGCCTGCCCTGGACGGGGCGCTGCTGGTGTCCACCCGGGGCGGCGACTACGCGCTGCACCTGGGTCAGGACGTGTCCATCGGTTACCTGTCCCACGACGCCGACCAGATCCAGTTGTACCTGCAGGAGTCGCTGACGTTCCTGGCCTACACCGCCGAGGCCGGCGTCCCGCTGATCGCCGGCTGACGGCCCGGCACTTATTCGGCTGCCGGCGACGCCGACCCGGTCCGCGCCACCTCTCGGTGGCCGGCATCCAGGCGGCGGGTCCAGCCGCGGCTGTCCAGGTGTTCCAGCAGCGGGATCGCGACCCGGCGGGTGGTGCCCAGCGCGGCCCGGGCCTGGCTGGTGGTGAACGGCTGAGCCAGCCGGGCCAGTTCGCGCATGGCCTGGGCCGGGGCCGACGGCAGCAGCACCACGCCGTCGCGCAGCCGCAGCAGCCGGCCGGCCCGCTGGGCGGCGGCGAGTTCGCGCACGCCCAGGTCCAGCGCGGTCAGGTCGTCGGCCTCGGGCGCGGCGAACGGATGCTCCCGAAGCTGCAGTTCCAGTGCGGCGACGGCGGTCTCGGCGGGTCCGAGATCGGTGCGGTGCCCGGCCAGGAGGAGGTGGCCGGCGTCCTGCTCCAGGCCGGCGTCGTGGGCGACCGGGTCCAGCAGAGCCTTGTCCGGCAGGGCCAGCAGGTCGACCGCGGCACCGCGGGACAGCCCGGCGGCCAATGGGTCTCGCTGGTGAATTGCCTCAACTGCGGCCAGCAGCCGCTGCTGCCAGGTCGCGTAGAGCGGGCCGTGCACCCACCAGCCGTCCACCACCCGCACGTCCGGCGGGGCCGTTCCGGCTTCGTCGAGCAGGCCGAGCCGGCGTAGCGCAGGCTCGGGGATCGCCCCGCGCCGGGCCACTTCCGCCAGCACGTCGCCGGTGGCGGCCAGCCCGCTCAGCGTCGTGCGTCGACGCGCTGAGTCGCCGCGACGGCGGAGGGTGGGCGGGTCGGCGTCGAGCACCACCGCCCCGCCGAGCACCCGGCGACTTCCGGGGTCGCGGAGGACCAGCCGGTCGCCGAGCACCAGCGGCAGCGGCCGGTCCAGGGTGAGCCGGGCGTGGTCGTCGTCGAACGGCCGGAGCCGGGCCGGCACGGCGGCGGTGCCCACGTGCACTGTCAGATGTTCGGGGGCCTCGGGATACGGGGCGCCGGTGGCCCGCCGAACATCCAGCACCGCGGTCACCGGCCAGGCGTCCGGGGTGACCAGGACGTCACCCCGACGGACCTGGTCGGCCGGCACACCGCGCAGGTTGACCGCGACCCGGTCGGTCGGCGTCAGCACCTCGCGCGCCCGCCCGCGGCTCTGCAGCCCACGGACCTGGACCGGCCGCGGATCACCGTCGCCGAGCACCTGCAGGTGGTCCCCGCGTTCGATGGTACCGGCGGTCAGGGTGCCGGTGACGACGGTGCCGGCCCCGGTGATCGTGAACGACCGGTCCACCCAAAGCCGCAGCCGGCCGGTGACGTCCGGTGCGGGGGTCCCGGCGAGGACCTCATCGAGGATCGTTCGGAACTGCGGCAGTCCGGTGCCCTCGACGGCGGACACGACGACGGCGGGGGCGTCGCGCAGGCCGGTGGGGGCCAGTTCCGCGCGGGCCTGGGTGAGGGCGGCGGCGCCGCCGTCGGCCGCCCGGTCGGCGCGGGTGATGACGATCAGGCCGTGTCCGATGCCAAGGGCGGCGACCGCGTCCCGGTGGTCGCTCGACTGGGCCCGCCACCCCTCGTCGGCGGCGACCACGAAGGCCACCACCGGCGCCGGGCCGAGACCGGCCAGCATGTTGCCGAGAAACCTTTCGTGGCCGGGGACGTCGACGAACGCCAGGTCACGGCCGGACGGCAGCGTTGTCCAGGCGAAGCCGAGGTCGATGGTCAAGCCGCGGCGCCGCTCCTCCGCCCAGCGGTCGGGTTCCATCCCGGTGAGCGCCCGGACCAGGGTGCTCTTGCCGTGGTCGACGTGACCGGCGGTGGCGACTACGTGCACCGCTCAGCCGTCCTCGAGCGCGGCGCGGACCGCCGCGAGCAGCCGGTCGTCGTCCGCCTCGGGGACGCAGCGCAGGTCGACCAGGCAGGCGCCGTGGTGCACCCGGGCCAGCACCGCCGGCGTCCCGGTCCGCAGCCGCGGCGCCGCCGGCTCCGGCAACCGGACCGCCCAGCCCGGCAGCGGCACGCCGGGCGCGCCACCGCCGCCGACCCGTCCGTCATGGGGAACGACTTGGGCGCCGACCGCCTCGGCGATGCGGGCGGTGCGATCGTGCAGACGCTCGGCGTCGGCGTGCAGCGACGCGATGACGGGCGACTGGCCGCCGGTCAGCGTGGCCTCCAACGCGGCCAGGGTCAGCTTGTCGGCGCGGACCGCCCGGGCCAGTGGGTGTCGGGCCATCCGCTGCACGACGTCGGCGCGGCCGAGCACCAGCCCGGCCTGCGGCCCACCCAGCAACTTGTCGCCGCTGGCGGTGACCACGTCGGCGCCGGCGGCCAGGGTGGTGGCCGCGTCCGGCTCGTCCGGCAGCAACGGATCGGGCGCCAGCAGGCCGCTGCCGATGTCGACGACCAGCTGCAGGCCGTGCTCGTCGGCGGTCCGGCGCAGTTCCCGAACGGAGACCGCGGAGGTGAAGCCATCGACCCGGAAGTTGCTGGGATGGACCTTGAGCAGGCAGCCGGTGTGCGGGCCGATGGCGTCGGTGTAGTCGCGCGGGTGGGTGCGGTTGGTGGTGCCGACCTCCCGCAGCCGGGCGCCGGTGGAGGTGATCAGGTCGGGCAGCCGGAAGCCGGCGCCGATCTCGATGAGCTCGCCGCGGCTGACCACCACCTCCCGGCCGGCGGCCAGCGCGGTGGTGGCCAGCACCAGGGCGGCGGCGCCGTTGTTCACGATCAGCGCGTCCTGGGCGACCGGGCAGGCCGCGCGCAGGGCCGCCCGGGCCGCTTCGCCTCGACGGGACCGGGTTCCGGTGGCCAGGTCGAGCTCCACGTCGACGTACCCGGCCGCGATGATCAGAGCCTCGCGCGCCGCCGCCGAGAGCGGCGCGCGTCCCAGGTTGGTGTGCACGACGACCCCGGTGGCGTTGAGCACCGGCGTCAGGGAGGTCGCGGCGCGGCGGTCCAGGGCGGCGAGCAGGGCCGGTTCGACCTCCATCGGTCCGATGACCCCTTGACGAGCCCGTTCCTGCAGGTCCCGGATCAGCGCGCGGATCGCCTGGTCGCCGAGCCGCTCCCGGGCCGCCTCGGCGGCCGGGAGGGCGAGCAGGTGATCCGTCCGCGGGATCAGCCGGCGCGGGTCGGTCTGGGTCACGTCCGTGATTCTGCCCTGGCGATCGAGGGAGGGGTTCCGGCGCTTCCGGGCCGTCTCAAAGCGCCGAAACTCCTCCCTCGATTCGGGCCTGGTGGCACGCGGGTGGCGGAGGCGGACGGGAATCGAACCCGCCAGGCCGAGATGCTCGACCTCACCGGTTTTGAAGACCGAGGGGACCACCAGGAACCCACACGCCTCCTCTGCGTGGCACCAGCCCGGCCAACCTACCCGTCGGCGCGAACACGGGGGGTTTGCGGTCCAGCCCGGCGCAAGGCACTCTGTAAACATGTCTACAGGAGTGGTGAGCGTGAGGTTGCCGGACGAGCTGAAGGCGCGGCTTGACGCGCTCAGCGCGTCGACTGGCCGTTCTGCCGCCTACTACGTGCGAGAGGCGCTGGTCGAGCACCTGGACGAACTCGAGTACGCGTATCAGCTGAAGGCCGAAGCGGAAGCCGCACGTCGCGGCGAGATGTCCGGCCCGACCTGGGAAAAGCTGATGGAGGAGGTCGGCCTCACCGAGGCCGAGCTCGATCGCATGCCCACCGAGCTCGGCCAAGGTGATGACTGAGC
>DATDBV010000088.1:0-2977 GCA_036524715.1 Nakamurella sp.
ACCAGATGGACCTGAATCTCTGCCACGAACGCCCGGCCTTCCGCTCGATGTCACTGTTGGATCGATGTCACTGTTGGACCGCTGCTGCACCGCCGATGCACCGCCGCAGATCCGAGATTGTGCGACAGGAGGCCGGCTCGCGGCGCGGCGTGCACGAACCTCGGGCCCGCGACGGGTCCGGACCCGAGGAGTCTAGCCGACGACGGACCGCCAACCGGGTCCGATGCTTCCCGTCGCACCCGGCGCCGGTGTGCGTTCGGCCACTGCGCACCCATTGCCCGACCTGGAACCAGGGGTCTGACCTGCACATTGTGGACAACGCCGAGGTGGTGTCCGACCGAAGCCGTACCGTCTGGGCCCATGACTTCTCCGAATCGGGCGCCTGGGCGGCCGTCCGCCCGAACCACTCAGGTGCGGCGCCGAACCCGCGGTCGGGTGGCGATCCTGGCCGTGCTGGCGGCGGGCTTGGCCGCCTGCACCTCGACCTCGCCGACATCGGACCCGAGCGCAGCGCCGACCACGGCGCAGTCGGATGCGACCGTGCAGTGGTCAGCCGATGCAACGGCCCCGGCCTCCCCGGCCGCGTCACCGGTGCAGCAGTGGCGCGAGGGCGTGGACATGGCGCCGCTTTCCGTCCCGGCGGAGCTGACGCTGTCGGCGGACCGGATCGACCTCGGCGGACTGATCGGCCCGGCCGGTGACCGTCCGGCCGCGGCCGCCGCCGTCCGGACCCAACCGAACGGGCATCGCGAGCTGCAGGTGTCGACGTGGGACGGCGCCGGCTGGCAGCCGCACGCCGCCGACACCGGTGTGGCCGGCGACCCTCAGGACCTCGAGATCGCCGGCGGCACCACCGGCGGGGCCGCCCTGGCGGGCTGGTCCTGGGAGTCCGGCCGGATCACCCCGTTTCTGCTGACCTCGGCCGATCGGAGCGCCTGGTCCGCGGTCGACCTGCCCGAGTCGCTGGACGGCTACCGGCTGCTGGCCGTCGACGTGCGCGACGGCCGGGTGGTCGCGGTCGGCCAGGATGCCCGGGGTGCTGCCGCGGTGACCGTCGCCGGCGCCGACCCCACCATCGTCACCGACCTCCCGCCGGATCCGGACCGACGATCCCGGTTCGTCATCGATGTTGCGGCGGTGGGCGACACCCTGCTGGTGATCACCGGCCGGGACGCGAACCACAACGGACCTCCCCGGGTGCAGCGATCCACCGACGGTGGCCGCACCTGGGCCGATCCGACCCCGGTCACCGACAGCGAGTGGGCTCGGGTCGACGGCGTCACCGCGGTCACCGGCGGCTTTCTGGTCACCGGCGCCGACCGGGTGGACGAGGCGAGCAACGATCGCCGCGCCACCGCCTGGTTCTCGGCCGACGGCATCGCCTGGCAGGCCCAGGCGCTGCCCGAACCCGACGGATTCCGCACGAGCGGTAGCGACTCCCGCGCCGGGTCCCCGAGCGCGTCGGGTGCCGACGCCTTCACCGTCGTCGCGAGCGACTCCGCCGTGGCTGCCCAGGTCTTCGCGCGCCGGGCGACCGGCGAGTGGGTCGCCCTCGGGTCAGCGCCGGACGAGATCGCGGCCGGATTCGGTTTCGGCGGATCGGCGGCGCCGGCCGGCGCCGATCCGACCGGGCCGGTCCTGGTCGGGATGGACGGAGCCCTGGGCACCACCTTCGGTCAGCTGGCCGGCGGCGCCTGGGCCACGGTGTCGGCGACCGCGAACACCCAGGAGGTGACCACGTTTCGCAGCGCGGTCGCGGCCGAGCCGCAGGTCTGGGAGGCAGACGTGCATCGGGCGATCTTCGAGCAGGGGCCGTCCGGTTGGCAGCGTGGATGGGGACTCAATTCAGCCGCCCTGACTGGCGACGCCCTGGCGATCGTTGCGCCCGACCCGCCGGAGGCCAGCCTGTGGACGCTGCGCGCGTATGCCGGCTCCGCCGAGATCGCGCTGGTCAGCGACTTCGTGCAGCAGAGTTCCGAGCTGGCCATCCTCGGCTGGTTCCGGCCGGCGCCGGACCAACCTTGGGCGCCGAGCACGGGTTCGGGTCGGACCCATAGGAGCAGGCATCCGCGGCCGGCCACGTCGGCGGCCTGTGGCTGATCGCCGGCGGGCGGCAGGCGCAGATCACTCGCGACATGGTGGAACAGGCGATGATCTGGTACTCCGCCGACGGCATCATCTGGGCCCGCGCGGAGGGCGACTTCGCGCAGGAGGATCGCGCCTCCCGGATCGTCGGATTCTGCGCGGCGCCGGACGGCCGGCGCGCCGCGGTCGGCGATGTCACCACCGCCGAGAACGAGCGGCACGCCGCGCTGTGGATCGAGCAGGAGGGGCGCTGGCAGCGCACCGAACTGCCCACCGACGCCGGCCGGACCTCCTCGTTCGCCACCTGCGTCGACGTCGCCGGCACGCTGGTCATCAACGGCTCGTTGGGCAGCGGCACACGGCAATGGAGTTGGGCGCCGGCGGGCGGATTCACCGAACTCGACCCGCCCAGTGTGGATCGCTCGGGCACCCGGGAATTCCGCAACGTCACCGCGGTGCCCGGCGGCTATCTGGCGGTCGGCCGGCTGGACGCGGCCGCGCACACCGGACCGGTGATCTGGTTGTCCGCCGACGGCGACTCCTGGACCTGGCTGCCGCTCCCGGTGAACCGCCCGGACGCCTGGGCCCTGGCCTGCGCCGTCGGCAACGATCTGCTCGTGATGACCTCGTCCACGACCAGCTCGCAGGCCTGGCGCATCCGGGACATCGCGACGGTCGTCGCCGCCATTCCGGCCGAATCGTGATGGGCACAATCGTGACTCGACGTCCTGGTCGAGCGGCGGCCGTTGCGCTGCTCGTCGTCGCCGCGCTGGCGCTGGCCGGATGCACGGGATCCCGGGAGTCCGGGATGGGCTCGGCCGAACCGGCCACGCCACCCGGGCCCGACGACTGGCGCCGCTCGGTCGCCCTGGAGCCGCTGCGCGTGCCCACC
>DATDBV010000089.1:0-11358 GCA_036524715.1 Nakamurella sp.
TGTCTTGTGTAATGGGTGAACACAAGATTGATGTTGAAGGGTTGGATGGGTTGACCAGCCGGCAGCTGCGGGCGCGGCGCCGGCGGGCGGTCGGCAGGCTGCCGGACTGGGAGGAATACCTGGCCGGTTCGCTGGCCGAGCAGTCACGCCGGTGCAGCAAGGCCGGTTGCCGCTGTGCGCGCCAGTCCGTTGTTGTTGGGCGTGGCATTGCATGGCCTGGAGGAAGCCGCAGGGGTCCGTTACCGCACGACCGGCGTGTACGCCGGAAATGCGGTGCCCGGTACTCCGATCCTGGTCAGGTACGCCGACGACCTGGTGGTCTGCTGCTGTTCCAAGGAGCAGGTCGAGCGGGTCAAGGTTCAGCTCGCCGGATGGCTGGCGCCCAGGGGTCTGACGTTCAACGAGGACAAGACGCGGGTCGTCCACCTCGAAGACGGTTTTGACTTCCTCGGGGTCAACATCCGCCGGTATCGCCGCGGGCGCGACCGCGGCAAGCTGCTGATCAAACCGAGCCAGGACGCGGTCAGGCGGATCCGGAGAAGGCTCGCCGACGAGATGCGCAACCTGCGCGGCTCGAACGCTATGGCGGTGATCGCCAGACTCAACCCGATCGTTCGGGGATGGGCCGCCTACTACCGGGGCGTGGTGTCCAGCAAGGTGTTCACCGCGCTGGATCATCACATGTGGTGGCTGACCTACCGGTGGGCCCGGCGCAGCCACCCGAAGAAGTCGAAGAGGTGGATCGTGCGCCGCTACTTCGGCCGGTTCAACAAGTCCAGGAACGACAGGTGGATCTTCGGCGCGCGTGATGAGCCCATCAACGACCGCGGCGACGTCCCCTACCTGGTGAAGTTCGCCTGGACGAGGATCGTTCGGCACCAGCTCGTCGCGGGCGGGGCATCCCCGGATGACCCGAACTGACCGCGTACTGGGCCGCACGACGGCGTAAGGCCCCCCCGTCGGCGACGATTTCACCGCCCGCCTGCTCGCCAGGCAGGACTCGCGGTGTCCGTGCTGCGGGGAGTACCTGATGAGCCCGGATCAGCGACCGAACTCCCCGCAGGCGTGGGAGCGATGGTGGCTGAGTGTTGTCAAACGGGCCATCGCCGTCGAGCATCTCGACCCCCATGGTCGGGACGGGACGCCGGGCGTGAACCGCCTCTGCCTGATGCACGCTTCCTGCTACCGCAGCCTTCAGGCCGCGCAGCGCAGGAACCCGCGATCATCTTCACTCGCAACGTCCTCGGGGCTTGCTTGAGCCGGGTGCGGGGAAACCCGCTCGCCCGGTTCTGAGGGGGCCCCGGCGCGGAAACGCGCCGGGGCTACCCGACTCCGGGCCGTCGCCGCCCTGCCCGCGTTGCTGCTGGCCTGGGAACGGCATCACGAGATCGGGACGAGGCCGAGACCGACCTCAAGGACGACGAGAAGCGCAAGGTCGCGGCCATCCGGGAGCTGCGCACCCTGCTCGATCGCGAACACCGCGAACTCGACGCCGCCGGCGCCAAGGTCGATCCGCGGACGCGGACGATCGACGCCCACCGGCTGACCGACGACTACCTGCTGGAGCAGGTGGCCAAGGGCCTGACCACCATCAAGCGTGACGACCAGGGCCTGGCCGTCACCCGGCTGCAGCAAGCGTTGGCCGACCTCGGCCACCTGGCCCCGGGCCAGGTCACCGGGACCTACGAAGCGGCGACCGAGACCGGTGTGCAGGCGTTCCAGCGGGCCAACGCGCTGCGCGAGACCGGGGTGCTGGCCCGTCCGACGATGGCCAAGCTGGTGGAGGCATTCCGTCGGCACGGCGCCGAGCGGACGCTGGCCACCGCGTCCACCGTCGAGACCAAGCCCATCGCGGGGCGAGTACGCGTGGGGCTCCGCACCGGTCGAGTTGACCGCCGGCGCCCGAGATCTCACCGACCCGGAGCGGGTCGCGGCGAGGGAGGCGGTCAAGACCGCGCAGACCGCGGGCCCGGGCGGCGTCCAGCCGACCTTCGTCAGCGATCTGCCCGGCCGCGGCCGCTACGAGGACCGGCTCAAGCGGCTCGTGCTGGCCCTGGTCGAACTCGAGTACGACTACCTGGCCAGGGGCAAGGCGGTCAAACGCGCCGACGACGACCTGTTCGGCTGGGCCCACATCGCGGTCGTGGCCAACCGGGCCAAGAGGGTGACGGACGCGGTCTTCGGGCAGTGGTCGATCGGCCCGGCGCTGACCCCGGGGGTGAGCATCCACGACGCCTGGGAGACCAAGGTCGAGGCGCTCAAGGACGTCGACGTCCAGGACGACGCGGCCGTCTGGCGGGTGACCAAGTTGCTCACCGGCAACGAGCAGGTCCGCGACCTGGACCGGGAGCACGGCGCCATCCAGAGCCGGGGACCGGAGAAGGCCATCGTCGACCGGGTCCGGGCCGCGGTCGTCGTCGCCAAGCGGGACAAGCTGCTGGAGACGCACAAGGCGTGGCCGGCGTTCGCCGACGCCGGGGTGGTCAAACATCCAGCGGTTCAAGCAGGCCGGCGTCGCGGCGAACCGCCACGAGATGTGGGATCTGTTCCAGACCGTCGTGCACGAGTACCTGCACACGCTGGAGCACTCGCGCTACCGCGGCTACCGGGAAACGCTCGGTCAGCAGGCCGGCGGCTTCACCCTGCGGGAGGGGGTCGTCGAGTACTTCACCCACACGGTGCTGGAGGCGGTCGACTACAACGAGGAGCTGCGGGGTGCGGTCGAGGGTGAGTTCCACGAGGACGGCGTCACGCAACCCATCCCGGCCTACCGCGGTTACGCGGAGCGGGCGAACGCCGAGAAGCTGGCCGGCGTCGTCGGCGCGACCAACGTGATGGCCGCCTTCTTCCTCGGTGACGTCGACAAGATCGGCGGCACTGTATGAGCCTCGACGCGGTCCGGGCGTTCGCCGCCCGGAACCTGGCCGCCCTGGCCTCAGGTGGTGGGCTCGATCCGGACACGTCACTGGATGCCGGCGCCGGGGAGTGGGGCGCCGACCCGCAGCGGTGCGGTCGCCACTTCCTCGGGCACCCACCGGCCGAGGCGTTCTGGTGTCCGGCCAGCGTGGCCGGCTTCGACGGCACTGTCCGGATCTGGTTCCGAGGCGATCGGGTCGTCAAGCTCGAGGGTCAGTTCCCGGAACTGGCCCCGGACGTTCTGCAGGTGCTGGGGCCGCCCGACGCCGAACTGGACTACCGGCGGGACGTCTCGATCGTCGCCGGCGGGGAGCGGCTCTGGGCGAGCCGGGGCATCGCGGCCAAGCTCAACCGGTCGGCCCGGCAGGTGGTCGCGCTGTCCATCTTCCCGGCGACCACGGTCGACGGGTTCACGGCGGGAGTGCGCAACGTCGACGACTATCGGGAGGCGCCCGGTCCCTGACCGATCGGCGGCTCAGGTGATCGGACTGTTGTACCGCATGAGGCCGAAATGACCGTCGCGGAAGCGGATCTCGGTGATCGCACAGTTGGTGACGGCCGGGAAGACGTCCCGGTAGCGGCCGAGCCGCAAACCCAGCAGGGTGCACAGGGCCAGCCGGATCGTCGTGGAGTGCGCGACGACCAGCACCCGGCCGTCCGGGAACTCGGCGTCGATGTCGACCAGGGCGGCGACGAACCGCTGGGCGGCGGCATGCGGGCTCTCCCCGCGCGGCAGCGGGTGGGTGGCCGGGTCGTGCCGGAACGCGGCCAGCGCGTCGGGGAAACGCTCGGCCATCTCCGGGATCGTCAGCCCCTCCGCCTGGCCGAAGTGCAGCTCCCGCAGCCTCGCGTCGACCCGCAGGTCGACGCCCGCGGCGTCGGCGCGGGGCTGCGCGGTGGTCCGGGCCCGGCCCAGGTCGGACGCCCACACCGCGTCCAGGTTCGCCGACTTGGCCCAGCGGGCCAGTTGCCCGGCCTGCGCCACGCCCTGTTCGTCCAGGTCGATGTCGCTGCTGCCGCAGTACCGGTTCTCGATGTGCCAGACGGTCTGCCCGTGCCGGACGAGGAACAGGTCGGTCATGGAGTCGATCCTCTCGGCGTGCCAGAGCGGCCCTCATGCTGGCTGCGCTCGCCACCATCCCGCAGGTCGCCGGACGGCGCGAGTGGCAATGGGCGGCGCGACGCCGCCGGCCGGCCGGATACGCTGGCCGGGCATCCCGCGCCGGTTGGCGGCGGCAGGACGCAGGCCGCCGTGGCGCAATTGGTAGCGCACCCGACTTGTAATCGGGCGGTTAGGGGTTCAAGTCCCCTCGGCGGCTCCAAACTGGCCTCTGACCTGCATGTACGCGTACGCCGGAGTGATCAGGCGTCTGCGAACCCCACTTACGACCCCACAAACCTTCTACACTGGGCGGGTGGGACGACCTCAACTTCCTCCAGGAGAGCTGGGTTCAGTACGGCTGCTGGAGTACCCGACGAACCCGCCGGGGCAAGCGGTGGCGGGCACGCGGACGGATGCGCCTCTGGGACTACTCCAGGCGCGATCCACGAAGTGGTGCCTACCAGGCGGGCCATCGCATCGACCTCACAGCGTTCGCAGCGACAGCGAAGCGGGCCGAATCGGCGCTGCGGAAGGTGGCACGCGACCGGCTCGTGGCTGAGGCGACTCGGGCGCAGTCAGCCGACGACTCTCGCCCTCTCTCACCGCCACTGATCGAACTGGCCATCGAGCGGCTCGAGTCGGCGAGCCGCACCGGAGAGCTTGCGCCCTCGTCCGTCGCGCTGTACACGGTTGCGCTCGGCCATGTGCGGAACACAAGCCTCGCATCCATGGCCGTCGCCGATGTCAGGCCCGCGGACGTGGCCGCGTGCCTGTCGGAAGTGCGGAGCCTGGCCGGAACCAGCGAGCGCTCGTATCGGGCGGGCACCGGGATGGCGAAGACGACTCGTGCGGTGCTCAATCGGACATTCAGACACGCCGTCGAGCAAGGCTGGATCGACTCGAACCCAGTTCGGGACGGCGGGTCCATCCGGACGCCAAAGCGGCGCAACGCTGCTGCAGGTGGCCCGCCTGCTTCGCCCCTCGAACATCACCGAGCGCTGACATCGGACGAGCGAATTGCGCTGGCCTGGGCCGTTGCACGTTCGGAACGGGCTAAGTCCCTCGATCTTCGTGACCTTGTTCTGATGGGGTTCGCGGTCGGGGGCCGAATCGGCGAAGTTTGCGCGCTCCGTTGGTGCGATGTGTCCATCGAGCGCGACGGCGACCGACTCAACGCTGAAGTCTCGCTTAACGCATCTGTATCCCGAGAGAAGGGAGTTGGAATCGTCCGACACATGCCCAAGACGGAAAGCAGTCAGCGCGTCGTTCCTGTGCCGAGGCGGATTGCTGCACTCCTGCTGCGGCGAGCGCGAGCGGCGAATATTGCTGACTTCGCCACCAGCCAGCTACCTGTTTTCCCGAATCCTGGACGTTGGCAGACTGGTCAAGGCTCAGCCCGACCCTGCTCACCAGCCGGTGCACCGCGGCGACCGATGTGCTGCAGTCGACGTCGCCAGATAGACTCGGCGCATGGAGGAGTATATCTGCGTCGACGGACCGCTATCGGACACTCGAATCGAGCGCACCCCCAGCAAGAAAGGGGGCCTGCAGGCGATCCTCGAATGCCCAGACGGGCGTCGAGCAGTCTATAGGGAGCGACCAATCTATGGCGATAAGCGCGACACGCCCCCAGTGGTCTACGGCGGACTCTACTTCAAGGGATATGTAGAGGATTAGTACTCCGTACTCTGTTCCCATTGTATCGCTTTTGGTCAAGCTGCCCTTGGATGGCCTGACAGCGGTGATCGGGCTCCCCCGGGGTCCCCTGTAAAATATTCAATAAAACTCACTCATCCGAATGTTCTGGTGACATGGGGTGATTGCGGGTGATGGCCGGCCGAGCACTTGCGCTGGGCCGGTTTGGTGGTGGGCGGCAGGGCTACGACGCCGCGGCCAGCCACAGAGCGAAAGGCGGGATGGTTGCGGCGGCGTCCTGGCGCAGCAGCCGGACGAGGGTGGTCGATGTCGTACCTGATCAACGCCTGTGCGGTAGTCGGCGAGCAGTTTCTTCTGTTCGTCGTCCATCGGCTCGACGCACGCCCCAGCCTCAGGATCGACCGTGGCCATCGTCGCGCGCGCGGGTTGCAGGGCCGCTGTTCACGAGGCCGACGGTGGTGGCCAGCAGGTCGGCCACCCCGGCCGCGCTTCCAGCGCAGCAGCACCCGCAGGATGAGCACCGCCCGCTACCGGGGCGGCAGGTGCTGCAGCGCGGCGATGAACGCCAGCCCGGACCGTGTCCTGCTGCACGCCCACATCGGCCGGGTCGTCGGTGTCGGACAGCACCTCGCCATCTGGCATCGACTGGACCAGAAGGCCTCCGAGCGCCGCGCACCCAACGACTCGGCGATCGGCAGTCCGAACGCTACCTGTGTCCGGCCAAGGTGCTGCGGACATCTCCGGGGCGACTCACCAGCGACAAACGCACCCGGGACCCAACGTTATCCGCGGCTACCTGTCACCGCCATGAAACACGGGCCCCCAACGCGCTGATCACCCTACGCCAAGCGGTGATCGGCCCATCCTGGATGCCGCTGCACCCCTGCGGCCTGGCACTTTAGGGCCGTGGCACGAGTGCCGCGGGTCCAAACTGGTGCCGCTGCGGGTGAACGGATCGCCTGCGTGCGCCGCCTACACACAGCCCCGGAAGGTGGGCGCCTGCCGTTCTCCATCCAGTGCTCGACCTCGTCGGGGACAAGATCGAACGGATCACCTACTTCCTGGACACCTCCTGTTCGAGCGTTTCGGGTTTCCGCTACAGCTCTGACCGGTATTGGATTTGTTTGGGCCCAGCAGACTGCGAAGCGGTGGGCACGGTGGCCCGGTGGCACGACCACAGGATGGATGATCGTGGGGTGTTCATTGTGACGGGGTGAGGCGCGGGTGAGGCGAAGGTGTGGTGTGTATCAGAATCTCACTTTGGTGGCGTCACCGCAAGAATTGAAAGGCGAAGGTCCGCCCGGCACACTACGATCAGCGCTGACGGGCATGCGATATTTCGGGGATGCTGTCGCAGCGCACAGCGGGGGAACCTCACCAATCCTGGAGACCACGGATGCGACGCAACTTGATTGTCGGATCGTTCGCCGTGCTGGCGCTGGTCGCCTTTGGATGGGCAGCATCCGCGGCCGAGGCTCACGGCGCCGACGCGAGTTCGGTCGTCATCGACACCCTGAATCCCAAGCTCACCCGGGCTACCGACGGAACCAGCACAACCATTGTGACATTGACTGTGCTGAACAGTGCCTCGCAGCGGGTCACCTTGTCTGACCCGGGTTGCGCTCCCGAGGCGAGCCCAACTGAGCTTGTCGGACGCGTCAGCACCGCTGTCACCATCAGCTTCCCGGCCGGTGGCTGCACCTTCCAGGACGATGTCATCTCCTTTCAATTGACGGTGACCGATCAGGTCGATCCGACCCTGATCGAGGTCTTTAACATCACCACCCAGAAGGCCACCCCAAAGGTCGACTGGGGACCGTTGTGGTACTTCGTGTGGGTCTTCGTGGCCAATGCCGTGCTGTTCGTCGTGCTGTTCTGGTTCGTCATGCGCCAGGTCGGCTCGCTCGGGGCGGCACGAAAGGGCCACTTCTGGTGGGGAGCTCGACTCGGTCATCTCGAGGCGACCTACTCTTTCAAGGACAGCGTGGTCACCAATGTGACGGTGCTGGCCGGCATCCTGACAGCGGTCCTCGGCTCCAAGGATCTGCTCACTACCATCGCGCCCGACGCCGGCGGCGCAGTTGCGCTGATCACGATCGGCGGGGCGATATCCGTCGGCATGGCCGGCGCCGCACCGGTGGTCGTCCAGCTGCTCCAGACAATGCAAGGCAAGGTCACAGAGCTGGGGCTGCTGCTGGCCACGATCGTCACGATGACCGCCGCTTGCGGCCAGATCGTCATCATAGGGGTCGGCTCGCAGCGGCTCCGGATCGCTGACGACGTGCTCGCCTCGGGGGTGTGGTGCATCGGAAATCTGCTGGTGTGGCACGTCATCGCGGCCATCCTCATCGGAATCGTCGTGAGCTACGGCCTGCTGAATCTGTACCGCACCGACCTGAAGGGGCTGACCCCACCGAAGACCGCCAAGGAGAGTGTGGTCGATGCTCTCGCCGCCTACTCAAAGGCTACCGCGGACGCCGGGCTCAAGAAGAAGCTCGACGACCTGAAGGCGCAAGTCGAGGGGCCCACGCCAAAGAACATTTTGGTCAATGCGCTCGCCACCTATTCCACCAACGACGCGGAACTCAAGGAGAAGCTGGAGGAAGTAAGGGCGCAAGTCGAGGGGGCCACACCAACCGCGCGGGAGTTGCCTGACCGCGACTCCGGCCGTTGGGCCGCGGTCGCGTGATCGGTGGATTGATACCGATCGGAGTCGCCAGGCGGCCCCGGGTCAATGTCGAGGTCCGGGACGACTTGTCAAAGACTTGTGGATCGGGACCACGAAGGTGGGGCGGCCCGGGTCGGTCATGATCCAGCCGGACAGGCGGCGGACCTTGGGAGGGTCGGGCACCGCCGGCGCGGCGCGGGTAGCGCGGAACGGGTGTAAGTGGCGGCGCACACTTGTGCGCGCTGCTGCGGCAGCCCCGCGGCACGGATCTCCGCGGTCAGCGGGGGCGACGTCGGTGATTCCGTCGGCCAGCCGCCGGCGCAGGTCCGCCTTGAACGGGTCCAGCAGGACACCGCGGGGGGCCGGTCTTGGCCAAGGAGTTCGTCGATGCCTTGGGCGCGGGCGAACCGGCGCACCGTGACGCGCCCGGGCAGGTGGTGGCATTCGGGTGATCCTGGCCGGCTGCCGCTCCAGCGAGGCCAGGTCGGAGACCACGAAGGTCGGTGGCGTGGCATCGCGACCCGAACGACCAAGCACGGCTCGACGACGCCCGTGCTCGCTGCCAGCCTGAACCACCTGGACACAATTGCCGCCACGTCACCGAGTTTGCCAAACCCTCACCGGCTGCACGCGAACGCCTCGACGACTGGATCGCCAAGGTCAACGCCGAGGACCTACCGGGTCCATCCGGGTTCCTTTCGTCGGGAGGGTTAGAAGGTTGACCGGCCGGGGATCGGCGGGGTTGGCGGGTGGTCGCTGCCGCCGATGCGCCAGTCGCTGTCTTCGTCGAAGAAGTCGTCGGCCCAGGGGGCTGGTCGGCATGCTCGTCCCACCAGCCGGTCTCCCGGCCGGCGCCATGTCGGCGAGGTCCTTGGCGCGGCGTCCGGGGTTGGCCGTGGTGCCGATCGAGGCGGGACGCCGTCGAGGGTGGCCAGGTACTGTTTGTACGCTGTTCAGCAGGTCGGCAAGGTCGCGCGGGGTGTCGCCGGCATCGGCCAGGTAGGTGGTCGCGGCGCGGACGATCGGCCTCGGGTCGGAGTGATCGTCGGACCGGCACCCGGTCGGTGTCGTGTTCGGTCGGGGCAGATGGGCGCGCGCTCAGGCCCCCGCCGCCCGCTTCGTCCGGGATGGCCTGCACCGCGACGGCGAGACAAACCTGGTCGTGGCAGAGAGGGCCAACCTCGGACGAGATGACTTGTCGACTGAGGAGTGCGACTCGGCGGTCGCGTCGATCAACTGCGGGAGCGTCACGCCGACCCCACTTATGACCCCACAAACAGATGATTCGCGATGACCGCATGAGGTGCGGTGCGCCTGAAACACTCCTGATGTCGCCCAGAGAAGATCGAGGATGAGAACCAGTGATCGTCGGATTCGTAATCGGGCGGTTAGTTTAGGGGTTCAAGTCCCCTCGGCGGCCCTCTTGAGTAGGGACGGCGGCGGCGACCGCCGATAGACGAAAACGGTCGTTCACATTAGGGTCCGGTCATGGGCCTTGGGATCAGACGTCGAACCCGATCCGTCGTCATCGGAGCTGTCGTCATGCTGGCGGTCGTCCTGTGGGCGGGTCCGGTGGACGCCAAGCCGAAGCCTCCGGTGATCATGGACCGGTCGCAGGTCGAAGTACAGGTCCTGGCCCTCAACGACTTCCATGGGAACCTGCTGCCGCCGACCGGGAGCGGCGGGAGGGTTGGCACGGTCAATGCCGGCGGGGCTGCCTACCTCGCGACCCACGTCGAGAATCTCGAGGCGACAAACGCGAACACGATCGTGGTGTCCGCGGGCGATCTGATCGGCGCCAGCCCGATCCTCTCGGCCCTGTTCCACGATGAGCCCACGATCGAGGCAATGAACGAGATCGGGCTCGACCTGAACGCCGTCGGCAACCACGAGTTCGACGAGGGCTCGACCGAGCTCATGCGGATGGCCAACGGTGGCTGCCACCCGACCGACGGCTGCCAGGACGGCACTCCGTTCGCGGGTGCCGACTTCGACTTCCTCGCAGCGAACGTGGTGAACACCGCGAACGGCCAGACGTTGTTCGCGCCCTACGCCATCCGGAACTTCAACGGCGCCAAGGTCGCCTTCATCGGGATGACCCTCGAAGGGACTCCGCTGATCGTGAGCGCGGCCGGCATCCAGGGCCTCCAGTTTCGCGACGAGGCAGACACGGTGAACGCCCTGGTCCCCCAGCTACGCCAGCAGGGCGTCGAGGCGATCGTCGTGCTCGTGCATGAGGGTGGATCACCCGCCGCCCTGAACATCAACGGCTGCTCGGGGGTGACCGGGCCGATCGTCGACATCGTCAACCGGCTCGATCCCGAGGTTGACCTCGTCGTGAGTGGGCACACCCACCAGCCCTACAGCTGCGTGTTCAATGGGATCCCGACGACCAGTGCGTACAGCTTCGGCCGGCTGGTCACAGACATCGACATGCGCGTCGACCGTGCGACCAAGGACGTCACCAGACTGACGATCAACAACCGTGTCGTGACCCGTGACGTGCCGCAGGATCCGGGCATTCTCGACCTGATCGACCGTTACAACGTCGTGGCCGCGCCGATCGCCAACCGACCGATCGGGCACATCACCGCCGATCTGCTGAACGCGGCGCAACCGGACGGCGAGCAGACCATGGGCAACGTGATCGCCGACGCCCAACTCGCGGCCACCGACGGACCGGCACCGCAGGGCGAAGCGGTCGTCGCGTTCATGAATCCCGGTGGTGTGCGCGCCTCGCTCACGTACGCCACGAGCGCGGCGGGCGAGGGCGATGGCGTGGTGACGTTCGGCGAGGCCTTCACCGTCCAGCCGTTCGGCAACATCCTGCAGACACTCACCCTGACCGGCGCCCAGATCGACATGATGCTCGAGCAGCAGTTCTGCGGGGTCAACTCGCCGTTCGCGACCCCGACGCCGGGGTTCTTCAGGGTCCTGCTGCCGTCGACCGGTTTCGCCTACACGTGGGACAACGCCGTCGCCAAGGCACCGACCAACGCCACGTGCGCGACCGATC
>DATDBV010000090.1:0-7199 GCA_036524715.1 Nakamurella sp.
CCGCGGATGGCCATCGGGAAGATCTCAGAGAGCAGTAGCCAGACCAGGGTGCCGATGAAGCCCTGCACGAAGGCGACGAACAGCAGCATGGCGGCCAGGATGAGGTAGCTGCGCAAGCCGGACTCGGGCAACTGGAAGGACAGGGCCAGGATCACCTGGGCGCCGACCACGCCGGCGAATCCGGTGAGCAGCAGCGGGCGACGGTTGAATTTGCCCAGCAGGATGATGCCGACGATGGTCATGACGACGGAGGTCACACCGACCGCGATGGTCGCGATCAGCGCGGCGCTGGTGCCCAGGCCGGTCGACTCCAGAATGGTCGGGGCGTAGTAGTTCACCGTGTTGATGCCGGTGGCCTGCTGCACAGTGGCCAGGCCGATGCCGATCCACAGGGTGCGGCGCATCCACTTGAAGGTCTTCAGGTCGCGGAAGGCGGCGCCCTTGTCCTCGGCCCGGTCGCGCTTGGCGTGCTGGGAGATGACGGTGAACTCGCCGGTGGCCTCGACCTCGTCGCGACTCAGGTTCAGCACCCGCTCGGTCTCGTCGAGGCGTCCGCGGACGGCGTACCAGCGGGGCGAATCGGGCAGGAAGAACATGCCGATGAACAGCGCGATGGCGGGGATCGCGGCGACGGCGAGCATCCAGCGCCACACGTGGTTGTCGTGGATGAGCTGGTCGAGAACGGCGTTCATGATGAAGGCGAGCATCTGGCCGGTGACGATCATCAGCTCGTTGATGGTGACCATCCGGCCGCGGCGATGCGCCGGGGCCATCTCGGCCAGGAACAGCGGGCAGGTGGCCGCGGCGGCGCCGACACCCAGACCCAGGACGATGCGGGCGATCAGCATCACCTCGAAGTTGGGGGCGACCGCGCACCCGAGGGCGCCGAACAGGAACAGGCCGGCGCAGACCAGCAGGCTGCCCTTGCGTCCGAGCGCGTCCGCCAGCTTGCCACCGAGCAGCGCACCGAGGGCGGCGCCCGGGAACAGCAGCGCGCTGACCACCAAGGCTTCCTGGGTGGTGGTCAGGCCGAGGTCGTCCGTCATGTACAGCAGGGCGCCGGAGATGACGCCGGTGTCGTAGCCGAACAGCAGACCGCCGAGCGTCGAGATGACGGTCAGCTTGATCAGGAACCGGTTGTGCGCCTTGGTCGGCGTACCGATCGGGCCAGGGCTGGATGAACCCGCCATCTGTTTCTCTCCCTTGAGTGGTGGATCTGAGTGGTGGATCTGAGTGGTGGATCTGAGCGGTAGACCTGAGGACAGGCCGACATCGGCATCGGCCCGTAGCCGGCTCAGGCCGGAACTGCGGTGCGGTGGTGGAAGAAGTTCAGTGACCTGCGGCCATGCGTGGGCCGGGCCTTGTCACGCGACCGCCGGGGCGGTCACCGGGCTCGCATCGCGAACGACGGATGCGGCTGGTGATCACTGCTTTCCTCCGCAACTTCAAGCGCTTTAAGCTGATGTGACGAGTCTGCTGGACCTCGGTGACTTTGTCAATACAAATGTCGGAGACTGTCAGACGTCGGAAGATATGCGCAGGTCAGTGGCTACTCCGCTGAACGGATCGATACGGATGGACGCGATCCCAGCTTCGCTGCGCGCCGCGACCGGTCGGCGTCGACGCGGTCGTGGCGGGTCGAGGGACCAGGTTGTCTTGAAGCGGTTTAGGATCGGCCGGTCAATGCGGACACATCGTTGCAAGGGACTCACCTGGTGGCCTCTACAGCCGGACCCGGTCGGCGCGTGCGGCTGAACGACGTGGCCGACGATGTCGGCGTGTCCCCCGCGACGGTCTCGCTGGTGCTGCGGGGGATCGCCGGGCCGAGCGCGGCGACCAGGGAACGGGTGCTGGAGGCGGCCGCCCGTCTGGGCTACCGGCCGGACCGGTTGGCCAGCGCGCTCGCCAGCCGGCGGAGCCGGACGGTGGGGGTGCTGATGGACATCAGCAACGCCTATCAGGGTCGGCTGGTGCTGGATCTGTACGACGCAGCCGAACGGGACGGGTACAAGCTGGTGCTCAGCACCCTGAATCGTCGGCACGACGAGGCGCGGGCCATCGAGCCGTTGCTCGACCAGCGCTGCGAGGCGCTGGTGCTGTTCGGACCGCGGGGGACCAAGCAGTTCCTTGATCAGCTGGGCAACGAACTGCCGGTCGTGGTGGTGGGGCGGGCGGTGCCGGCTGGCACGGTCGACGTCGTGCGTACGGCCGATGACGACGGCGTCGCAGAGGCGGTGCGTCACCTGGCCGGCCTCGGCCACCGCCGCATCGCCTACGTCGGCGGGCCGGCGGGCACGGTGACCACATTCCGGCGCGCCGGATACGAAACCGCGATGCATGACCAGGGTTTCGCCGAATTCGTGGAGTTCGTCGACGGGGGCGACGTCGAGCAGGACGGTGTGCGGGCCGCCGAAACCATGCTGCGGCTCGGCGCGCCGGCGTCCGGGATCATCGCGTTCAACGACCGGTGCGCGCTCGGCCTGATCGACGCGCTCCAACGGGCCGGCTTCGACGTGCCGGGCGCGGTGTCGGTCATCGGGTTCGACGACAGCCCGGTGTCGGCGCTGCCACAGGTCGATCTGACCACGGTCGCCCAGGACACCCGCGCCCTCGCCGACGCCGCGATGACGTCACTGGTCGAGCGGCTGGACCTGGGCCGGACGAACCGCCGGGAGGTCATCGTGGCCCCACATCTGGTCGTCCGCGGGACCACCGCGGCGCACCGGGGTTGACCGGGCCGCCATTGGTGGTCATCGTGCCGATCGATGCCCGCAAGTGCCGGCCGCAGCGGCGGGGCCTGCCTCGATCCGCCTCGCCCATAGGGTGGGAGTCCTTGCCACGCTACCGATTCCGATTTGCTTCGGTCATCGGCGAGGTCAGGTGCCGAGTCTCGGTGATCGACGACCCGACCAACACACCGGACCGGCCGCCGCGAACGCGCGGGCGAGCCGCCGCACCGTTGGCGGCGACCGACGGATCACCGATCCACCGTTCGTCGAGTGAACGCTCGCGGTTCCTTGCCCGGGTGGCACCGCTGAGCCTTCACCGGGCGGATGTGCCGGGGTTCTCGGCAGGTCAGCCGAGTTCCTTGCCGACGCGCTCGAGCATGCGGCGGTGGATGTCGTCGGCTGAGTCCTCCCAACCGAAGACGCAGACGGTGGCGATGCCGTCGAACTTCACGTCGCGCAGGGTGGTGAAGAACTCGTCCCAGTTGATGTCGCCGTTCCCGATCTCGTTGTGCTGGTGTATGCGGGCGTCGACGCCGGGCGGATTGATGATGTAGCGGTTGCCGACGTTGGCCAGGTGGTTGTAGCAGTCGGCGAGGTGCAGGTGGGCCAGCTTGCCGGCGTCCGCGGCGTAGCGGATCATCCGGTCAAGGTCGCCGCGGCCCTGGCTCAGGTGGAAGGCGTGCGGGGCGCAGAAGACATAGTCGACCCAGTCGACGTCCAGGCCGCGAATGATCTGCACGGCGTCGTCGTTGGTCTCGGAGAAGTCGTACGGGTGGGCCTCCATGTTCAGTCGGATGCCGTAGCGCTCGAAGTCGGGGGCCAAGTCCTCCATCGACTGGTAGAAGGCGTGCTCTGACTGCAGCGGCTTGTTCGGGTCGCCGGACAGCTCGCTGTTGACCAGGCCCAGCTCCAGTTCATTGGCGATCTGCAGCAGCCGCCGCCAGTTGCGGACCTGGAAGCGGCGCTCCTGCTCGTCCGGGGAGGACCAGTTGAACACCGGGACCAGGGTGAGAATCTTGACGCCGGTTTCTTTTTCGGCCCGCTTGACATCGGCGATCGCGGCCTTGTCGGCCTTGGGGTAGCGGTGCCAGAAGAACCAGTCCGGGCGGGGGGACAGTTCCAGGTACTCATAGCCCAAGTCGGCGGCCTTGCGCAGCTCGTCGGCCACGGACAGGTCGGCGTGGTACATGGCGGGGTCGAGCGCGATCTTCACCATCGAAGGTCCTTTGCTGATCGGAGTAGCGGAATGGTTCGGCGGGCCCTGTGCCGACTTGAGCCACATGCAGGTTCCCGAGCCGGGTGAACCTGCATATGGCTCAAGTGGATGGGGTCAGCGCTGGTAGGGCCAGCGGCGGATGGGGCCGAGGCCGCAGCCGGTGAGGTAGCCGGCGGCGCGGGCCTGGATACCCAGCGGGATCTGCGGGGCGACCGGGTACAGGTCCTGCTCCAGGATGGTGAAGACCTCCCGGTCCAGGCCGGCCAGCGCGTCCAGCAGCGGCGGTACGGCGGGCTCCCCGTAGGGCGGTTCGACCATGACGCCGAGCGGGACGGCCTCGGCCAGGGACAGCTTCTCGTCGCGGACCCGCCGGCGCACCGCCGGGTCGACGAACTTCAGGTGCACGTAGGTGATCCGCTCTGGGGCCTGCCGGATGATCTCCAGGTTGTCGCCGTCGCAGTAAGCGACGTGGCCGGTGTCCAGGCACAGGTTGACGTACCGCGGGTCGGTCTCGGCCAGGAACTGGAGGATGCGGTCCTGGGTGTCCACGTGGGTGTCGGCGTGCGGGTGGAACACCAACTGCACGCCGTGCTCCTCGAAGATCACCCGGCCGAGCTCGTTGGTGCCGGTGATCAGGTTCTTCCACTGCTCGGGGTCCAGCTCACCGGGCTCCAGGGCGGCGCCGGTGTGCAGGTCGGTGTACTGCTCGGGCAGGTGCACCAGGTATTTGGCCCCCACCTCGGACAGCAGCCTGGCCTCCCGGGAGAACGCGGCGATCGCCTCGGTCAGTGCGTCGGCGCCCTTGTGCAGGCCGGCGAACACGGTGCCGCCGCTGACCTGCAGGCCCCGGGACGCGAGTTCGTCCCGCAGCTGCGCCGGGTCCTGCGGGAGGAACCCCTGCGGGCCGAGTTCGGTCCACACGTAGCCGGCCAGGGCGACCTCGTCCAGGTACTGCTTCCACCCGACCTGATGATCGTCCCGGGCGAACCACACCCCCCACGAATCGGGGGCGGTACCAACCACCAGCTTCGACCGGTCGGCCGCGGGCAGGTCGCTCATCAGTTCTCCTCGGTGAGATCGCGGATTCAAGCGCTTTAGCTGCCGAGCAGTCTCCGGGAAGCCGACCGCATTTGTCAAGACATAAAGTCAGCGGGGTCCACCGGACGGGACACGACCGGCGGGCCCCGCGCGGGTCCTCAGGCGGACGCCAGGGAGGCGGTCAGTGCGGCGTCGGCGTCCGTGAGCACCTTGGCCGCCACCTGCAGGCCCTCGATCCGGCCGAGTGAGACGTCCTCGTGCTCGATGTTCACCAGCATGCCCGGGTCCACCTCGTACAGGGCGCGGAGGAACTCGGTCCAGAACGCGGTGTCGTGCCCCTTGCCGAGCGCGACGAAGTCCCACGCGGATTCCTTCGGCCACTCGTTGGCCCACTCGTCGCCGCCCAGATTGACCCGGGGCTCGTCCGGGGACAGCCGGCGGAACCGGTTGTCCAGCACCCCGTACAGCTTGGCGTACTCCTCGTTGACCCGCACGTCCTTCGCGGCGGCCTGGAACACCAAGGGCCCCAACGCACGGACCACGGCGACCGGATCCATTTGCTGCCAGAACAGGTGCGAGGCATCCAGTTCCACCCCGACATGGGTGGCGCCGGTCAGCTCGACCAGCTTGAACACGTCCGCGGTGTTGAACACCAGGTTCTGCGGGTGCAGCTCCAGCGCGACCTTGACGTCGAGATCGGCGGCGAGGGAGTCGATCTCCTTCCAGAACGGCACGGCCACCGACCACTGGTAGTCCAGCACATCGAGCGACGCCGAGTTCCAGGCGTTGACGATCCAGTTCGGGTGGTTCGCTCCGGGCTCACCGCCGGGCAGCCCGGACATCGTGACAACCCGGTCCTGGCCGAGCCGGTTGGCCAGCACGATGGAGCGGCGGATGTCGTCGGCGTGCTTGTCGGCGATCAGCTTGTTGGGGTGCAACGGGTTTCCGTTGCAGTTGAGCCCGGCGATCTGCACGCCGGTGCCCTCGAAGACGCCCAGGTAGTCGTCCCGGGCGGTGTCGCTGGACAGGATCTCGTCGAAGTTCGGGATGTGCGTCGCGGGCAGGAAACCGCCGGAGTTGATCTCGATGCCGGTCAGGCCGAGATCGCCGATGACCTTCAGCGCCTCGGGCAGGGGACGGTCGTGCAGGATCGCGTTGTAGACACCGAGCTTCATCAGACGGCACCCTTCTCGGTGGTGGATTTCTCGGACGAGACGAACACGGGAGTACCGCCGTTGGCGGCGGATTCGGTGACGGCGGCGAGGATCTCCATGTTGTGCACGCCGTCGTGGAAGGTGGCGCAGCGCGGCAGCGCGTTCTCGGTGATGCCGGCGACCTCTTCCAGGAAGGCGCGGGCCTGGTAGACGAACGCGTCGTTCTGGCCGAACCCGACGCAGGGGGCGTCCATGGCCATGCCGCCGGCCAGGTACGGGTGCTGCGGCCCGAGGACCACCTGACGGTAGCCGGCGGTGCGGGAGTTGCCGTGCAGGTACAACCCGATCTCGGCGTTGCGGTTCTGGTCGAACCGGGCGGCGCCGTTCTCGCAGAACACCTCGAAGTTCAGCCCGTTCGCGTGGCCGGCGGCCACCCGGGAAACCTCCAGCGAGCCCGAGCAGTTCGCGAAACGGGCGTTGTAGGCGGCGTAGTCGTCGTTGGTGACGGGCTCGTAGGTATCGCTGACCTCGGCATGGTCGTGCCCGGCGACGTAGCCAAGGGGCAGCGGCCGCTGGGTGATCGCGGTGCTCAGGGTGCCGCCGGAAACCTCCTGGACCGGGCCGGCCAGGAACTCGGCCACGTAGGACAGGTGGCTGCCCACGTCGGCCAGCGCGCCCGAACCCTGCGGACCCTGGTACCGCCAGCTCATCGGGGCGTGCGGGCTGCAGCCGTAGTCGGTCCAGTAGCGGCCCGAGAAGTGCAGCGGCCGGCCCAATTCGCCGGAGTCGATGAGCTGCTTGATGAACGCAATACCGGGGGTGCGCAGGAAGGTGAAGCCGATCCGGGCCAGCACGTCCCGCTCGGCGGCGGTGTCGGCCGCCTCCGCCATCGCCCGCGCGTCCGTCATGGTGTCGGACAGCGGCTTCTCGCACAGCACGTGCTTGCCGGCGGCCAGCAGCCCCTCGACCACCTCGCGGTGCAGGGAGTTCGCGATGACCACGCTCACCACGTCGATGTCGTCGGCCTCGGCGATCGCCTGCCACGAGGTGTCGTTGCGCTCG
>DATDBV010000091.1:0-4707 GCA_036524715.1 Nakamurella sp.
TCAGTCCACCATGACGGCCAAGAGCCGGCACATCATGGACGCGCTCAAGATCGAGATGCTGGATGCCGAGTTTAGCCGCCGGGACATGCTCGAACGCAACCCAACGGTGTGGCTGCTGGAGATCAATGGGTTGATCTTCGACGCGCGGCAGCTTCCCGAGCCGGTCCAGGCCGAACTGTTCCGACGCGGGCTGATTCCGTACGTGCCCGCTCAGCGCTAGACGGAATCGGGGCGCGTTCAGGGCAGCGAGCCCAGGCTGTGCTTGCGGCAGCACTGCTTGTACTTGCGCGTCGCGCCGCACCAGCAGGGGGCGGTGCGGTCGGGTGGCCATGCCACCATCCTGACGGTCGCCTGGCCCAGCTCCGGGTACTCGTGCAGGTCCTGCTCGGCCGGTCTGCGGACGCCGCGACGAGCGAGGTGGTCCTCGAACTCGGCCACGTCCGCTGCAAACTGGTTGACCGCGAGGCCGTCCCGCTCGATGAATGCACAGTACTGCTCGACCCTCACGCGGTGCGCATCCCAGGTGGCACCCAACGGGTCGACGAGGTGTGGCCAGCGGGCCAGCGCCGCACGGTACTGCGCCTCCGGCCAGAAGACCGACAGGGCGGTCGCCTGGTAGCTGTATCGGCCGTCGGATCCGGCGTCCGACCAGGTGGTTGACGTCATCGTGCTGGTTCCCCTCGTCGGCTTCCGCGGATTTGGCAGCAGCTGCCCGTCCGAAGTTACCGGGCAACTTGCGGTCGGCCGCGCATCGCCACGCCGCACCGGACCGTCGTGGCGCCGTCACCGCTCGCGATCGAAGGCGCGCAGGATCGCGTCGGCCGCGGCGGGCGCGGGCAGGGACCCGGCCAGGACATCCGGACGCAGCGCAGCGGCGGCGTCGGTCACCGCCGCGGACCGGCGCAGCCGCTGGTCGAGCTCGTCCCGCACCAGCGACCAGACCAGGTCCCAGTGTTGCCCGGACCGCTTGTCGGCCAGGCCGTCCGGACCCATGGACGAACGGTGTGCCAGCACCGAGTCCCACACCCCGTCAATGCCGTCGGCGGTCAGCCCGGAGCAGGTGAGCACCGGCACCGACCATGGCGTCGGGCCGTGCCGGGTGGACGAAACGGAGTGCCGGCCGCGGACCAGCCGCAGCGCCCCGGCCAGGTCCCTGGCCGCCGCCTTGGCCTCGATCACCCGGTCCCCGTCGGCCTTGTTGACGGCGATCACGTCGGCGATCTCCAGTACGCCTTTCTTGATGCCCTGCAGCTGGTCACCGGAGCGGGCCAGGGCCAGCAGCAGGAAGGTGTCGACCATGCCGGCGACCGTGGTCTCGGACTGGCCGACGCCGACCGTCTCCACCATGACGACGTCGTACCCGGCGCCCTCCAGCAGGGTGATGGTCTGCGCGGTCGCGCGGGCCACCCCGCCGAGAGTGCCGGCACTGGGGGAGGGCCGGATGTACGCCCGTGGGTCCGCGGACAGCAACGGCATCCGTGTCTTGTCGCCCAGCACCGACCCACCCGTGCGCACGCTGGACGGGTCGACGGCCAGCACCCCGACCCGCAGCCCGCGGCCGGTCAGCATGGTGCCCAGCGCCTCCACGAAGGTGGACTTGCCGACCCCGGGCACGCCGGTAATGCCCACCCGGACCGACGTTCCGGTCGACGACAGCCGGGTGAGCAGCACCCGGGACGCCTCGCGGTGATCGTCGCGGGTCGATTCGACCAGGGTGATCGCCCGAGCCAGGGCGGTGCGGGAGCCCTCGGCGACCTCGTGCGCCAGGCGATCGGGATCCAGACGAGAGGTCTTCAGCCGGGCACCTCCCAGGTGTGCACCGGCTCATTGGCGTGCATGCCCGCCGAGTAGAGCTTGAGCATCTCGGTCAGCGCGGCGTCCCGGGACAGGCCGCGGCGTTCCAGCGCCGCCACGGTCTCGACCTGCCACCACGAGCCGTTGCGGCGGGTGATGCAGCGATCCCGCACGATCCCCAGGAACCGGTCCCGCGCATCCTTGTCGACCCCCCACCGGGCGAGCCCCTCGTGGGCCTTGGGCAGCAGATCCCGCAGGATCAGCTCGTCCCAGGTGACCTGGCCGAAACCCGGCCAGTAGAAGACCGCGTCGGTACCGAGCCGGGCCCCCGCGTCGAAGTTGGCGTGGGCCGCGTCGAACGACATCTTCGTCCAGATCGGCCGGTCCTCGGTGGCCAGCACGGTCAACGCTCCGTAGTAGAAGGCCGCGTTGGCCAGCACGTCGACCACCGTGGGCCCGGCGGGCAGGACGCGGTTCTCCACCCGCAGGTGCGGGCGGCCGTCGACCACGTCGTAGACGGGCCGGTTCCAGCGGTAGACCGTGCCGTTGTGCAGCCGCATCTCCTGCAGCTTCGGGGCCTTGCCGGCGGCCAGCACCGCCTCCGGGTCCTCGTCGGTGCACTCGGGCAGCAGCGCGGGGAAGTACCGGACGTTCTCCTCGAACAGGTCGAAGATCGAGGTGATCCACCGTTCGCCGAAGAACACCGGCGGCCGGACGCCCTGGTTGCGCAGCTCCAGCGATCGGGTGTCGGTGGCCTGCAGGAACAACTCGGTGCGCGTCTCGGCCCAGAGCCGCTTGCCGAACAGGAACGGCGAGTTCGCGCCAAGGGCCAGTTGCGGGCCGGCCAGTACCTGGGCGGCGTTCCAACAGGCAGCGAAGTCCGCCGGCGAGACCTGCAGGTGCAGCTGCACGGATGTGCAGGCCGACTCCGGGGCGATGGTGTCGGCGTACATCTTCAGATGCTCGACGCCGCGGATATCCAGCTCCAGGTCCTCCCGGCGAGCGGCGAACACGGCCTCGTCCAGGGCCTGGTACCGGGGGTTGGCGCTCATCCACTCGGTCTCGAAATGTTCGGTCCGCAGCGTCGGCAGGATGCCGATCATGATGATCTCCGAGCCGGTCCGGTTGGCCCGATCCTCGGCGTGATCGAGCGACGCGCGCAGTTGCTGCTCCAGCTCGGTCATGGATGCGCCGCCGAGCTCCCGGGGCGCCACGTTGAACTCGATGTTGTAGCGGCCGAGCTCGGTCTGGAAGTCCGGGTCGGCGATGGCCTCCAGTACCCGCGCATTGGCCATGTCGGGTTGCCAGGTGCCGTTGACCAGGTTGAGCTCGATTTCCAGGCCGGTCATCGGCTGGCCGAAATCGAAGGCGTGCTCGACCAGCATCCGCTCGAAGACGTCAAGGCAGCGGCGGACCTTCACCCGATACGCGTGACGCTGCTCGCGGGTGTAGGTGGTGGCCGCGATGTCGTCGCCCATGGGTCCTCCTGCGCTCGCACCCGGCAGTGAAGGAAAGCCAACCACACCGATTCGCACTTGGGGCGCCTCAGGGCCGAGCTGTCGTGGTACGGCCCGCGGCCGGCGGGTCGCTACAGTACGTCGGGATTCCGAAACCGGCGAAGGCGAGGCGACATCGACACCGACGACCTGTTGATGCGGCCGCCGATCGTGCCGGCTCCCGAACGCGTCGACGACCCTGGAGCCGGGCTGGGACCGCTCTGGCTGGACGAGTACCTGGCCGACGATCTGGCCGACCTGATCCGGATCCGGCGCCGGGTGCACGCCCACCCGGAACTGGGCTTCCGGGAGTCGGCGACCACCGCGCTGATCATGCGCATGCTGGACGCCGACGGCATCAAGGCGGCCGTCCTGCCGTCGGGCACCGGGGTCATCGCTGAGGTCGGGTCCGGTGAACGGCTGATCGGGTTGCGCGCGGACATCGACGCGCTGCCCATTGGGGAGGCGACCGGGCTGCCGTTCTCTTCCACCCTGCCCGATGTCTCACACGCCTGCGGCCACGACCTGCACCTGACCGTCCTGCTCGGCGTGGCCCGGGCGCTGAACCAGGCCGGGGACCTCCCGGGGCGCGTACGACTGATCTTCCAGCCGGCCGAGGAGGTCTTTCCGGGCGGCTCGCACGACGTCATCGCGGCGGGCGGGCTGGACGGGCTGTCCCGGCTCTATGCACTGCACTGCGACCCGCGGCTGCGGGTCGGGCTGGTCGGGCTGAAGGTCGGGCCTATCACCTCCACGTCGGACCAGATCGAACTGCGCATCCTCGGGCCCGGCGGGCACACCTCACGCCCGCACCTGACCACGGACCTGGTGTACGCGCTGGGCACGGTGATCACCGAGGTACCCGCGCTGCTGACCCGCAAGCTCGACCCGCGGGCCGCCGCCGTCATGGTCTGGGGAGCGGTGCAGGCCGGGGAGGCGGCGAACGCGATCCCCCGGGAGGGTGTGCTGCGCGGAACCCTGCGGATGATGGACCGGCAGTCCTGGGACGGGGCCGATGGCCTGGTGCGGGAGCTGATCGGGCAGGTCCTCGCGCCGCTCGGGGCCCGGTTCGAGCTGACCTACAAGCGGGGCGTTCCGCCCGTGATGAACGAGGCGGTGTCCACCGAGCTCATGCGGACCGCCGCGCAACGGGCGCTGGGCGCGGCGGCTGTCCGCGACGCCGAACAGTCCACCGGTGCCGAGGATTTCGCGGTCTTCCTGGACCGGGTGCCCGGATCGCTGGCCCGCCTGGGGGTATGGGACGGGGTGATCCCCCGGGTCGACCTGCACTCGTCACGGTTCATCGCCGACGAGCGGGCGATCGCCGCCGGGGTCCGGCTGATGACGCACACCGCGGTGGCGGCGCTGCACCACTGATTCAACCTGGCGGTTCCCAGGCATAGGAGCGGCGGACGAG
>DATDBV010000092.1:0-8990 GCA_036524715.1 Nakamurella sp.
TGAAGTGGTCGAAATGCTCAGCGCCATGAGCCAGGGAAATGACGGTAGTTTCTCAACCATTCATGCGCGCAGCGCGGCCGGTGTTGTGCGTCGACTCGCACTATACTCGCGGCAATTCGAGAAACTCGACGAGGGTGTCAGTAGAGAATTGATCGCCGAGGCGATCGACTTCATCATCTTCTTCCATCGGGACCGCCGGACGAACCGACGGATGATCACGGAAGTGTGTGAGGTGAGTTCGGCGACGGCCCTACCGACGCCGATCTTCAAGTTGGATCCTCGCGCCGGGCGAGCCGTGCGTGTCCGGGATCATGCCGTGACCGGGGAGCGTATGGCGCGGTTGGCGGAGGTGGGCTGGATGGATCAGCCGCATGCGGTGTTCGAGCCTCGTTACGAGACGTCGCGGTGATCGTCGACGCGCTGACCCCGATCCTGCTGGGCCTGGGGGTGGGGTTGGGCGGGGTACTGATCGTGGCGGGCATTCGGGGGACCGCGTCGGATCCATCGCGGCCGCCGACCCGGATGGCTCGGTGGTGGGTTGCTGTCCGTCGTCCGGCCCACGCCCGTCGGCTGCTGGCGGCCGTTGCTGTCGGGGTGCTCACGATGTGGGGCACCGGGTGGCCGGTCGCTGCCGTCGCCGGGGCCGCGCTGGTCGCCTTGTGGCCGGTCTTGTTCGGTGGGGCGGCGGTGGAAAGGCGCCGGATCGACTCGCTGGAGGCGCTGGTCATCTGGACCGAGTCGTTGCGGGACATGATCTCCGCACACGCCAGTTTGGAACAGGCGATCCCCGCGACCACGTTGGGGGCGCCTGAGTTGATCCGGCCGTCTTTGATTCGCCTGGTCGGCCGGATCCGAGCGCAGGTTCCGCTGCAGCGGGCGCTGCGGATGATGGCCACCGAGTTGGACGACCCGAGCGCTGGCCTGGTGATCATGACGCTGATCCTGAACGTCCGGCGGCGGGGGAACCGACTGGCTGAGGTTCTGACGGGTCTGGCGACGTCGGCCCGCGAGGAGCTGGAGATGCGTCGGCGCATCACCGCCGAGCGGGCGCAGCTGCGCCGCGGCGTGCAGGTCATCGTGGGTGTGACGGTGGCGGTGGCGGTGTTCTTGGTGGTGGCCAACCCGCAGTATGTCGAGCCCTACAGCTCGCCGGAGGGTCAAGCCGTGTTGCTGCTGGTGGTGGGAATCTTCGCGTTCAGCTTCTACCGGATGCGGCGTATCTCGACCGAACAGCCGGTGCCGGCGGTGCTGCTGGACAACCCGCAGGACAAAGCCCGCGACGACGCATTGGCCGCCGCGTTGATGTCGACATTGGCCGACACCTCATCCGGGACAGGGAGCGTTCGATGATCGCCGCGGTCCTGACCGGGTGCCTGGTGGGTGCCGGTCTATTGGCGGTGGTGTGGCGGCTGCTGCCGCTGCGGCCGTCGCCGGTCGCGGAGCTGGCCCGCTTTGAGGCGGCCCAGTCGATTGACGCGCCGATCGTCCACGGCCCGGGAACCGCCCCGGCGGCGACCGGGCTGGCTCGTCGTCAGGAGCTGGTGGGGCGGTGGGCCGCCCGGCGGCTGGCCCGCCGAGGGATCCAGTTCACGACGCTGCGCCAGGACCTGGCGCTACTGGGCCGCACCTACGAGCACACCTTGGGCCGCAAGATCACCTTGGCGCTGACCGGCTTGTTGCTGGCGGCGGCAGTGGTTGCGACGCTGGCTCAGGTCGGGTCGCCGCTGCCGACCGGGTTCCCATTGCTGTTGGCGGTCCTGTTGGCGGGGACGTTCTTCTGGATGCCCGATCTGGAGGCTCGACGGGAGGCGGCTCGCCGGCGGGAAGAGTTCCGCAAGTCCTTGTCCGGGTACCTGGATTTGGTCCAGTTGGAGATGGCTGGCGAAGCGGCCCCGGCCGAGGCACTTCCCTCGGCTGCGAATCTGGGTGAGTCGTGGCCATTCGCGTTGATCCGGGCCACCATCTACCGGGCTCGGCAGGCAGGACGATCGCCCTGGCTCGCGCTGGCCGACCTCGGTGACCGCATCGGGGTCCGCGAACTGTATGACCTGGGCCAGCTGATCAACCTGGTCGCCCACGACGGCGCCCGGGTGCGGTCCACGCTGGCCGCCCGGGCGCAGACCATGCGGCGACGGGAACTGGCTGACCTGCAGGTCCAGGCCGGCCGCGCGGATCAATCGCTGCGGATGACGCAAATCATCATCGGCCTCGGGTTCGTCCTGTTCATCGGCTATCCCGCGATCGTGGCGATCCTGGCCTTCTGACTCGCCTTCGCCACCTTATTGTCCACCGCCCCGAATGAAAGGAACCACCATGTCCACACTGATCGAGGAAGTCAGGGACGAGACCGCGATGACCCGCGCCTGGCTGGCCAACCGGGTCGCCGAGCTCCGCGAGCAGGATCCCGACCGGGGCAACAATTCAGTCGACAACATTGTCTGGATCGCCATCATCGCCGCCGGCGCGCTGGTCGTCGCCGGAATCATCATCGCCAAGCTCACCGCCAAGGCCAACGAACTGAACCTGCAGTAGGCGGGCATGGTCAACGGTCTTGGCGTCGAGATCCGGCGCCGCTGGCACCGGATCCGGTCGACCCGGGATCGGGGTTCGTCGACGGTCGAGGCGGTGATCACGATCCCGGTGATCGTGGCGTTCACCTTGGTGGTGATCCAGTTCGCGCTGGTGTGGAACGCCCGGCACACCGCGCAGGCCGCGGCGCAACTGGGGGCCCGATCGGCGGCCACGTACGAATCGTCCGCCGGTGTCGGTCAGGCCGATACCGAGGACTACCTGTCCCGGACGGCGCCGAATTTGCTGTCCGGGCGGTCGGTGCAGGTCGATCGGGACGCCGATGCGGTGACCGTGTCCGTCCGCGCGTCGGTGCCCTCGCTCATCCCGTTCGCGTCGTTCACGGTCGACGAGCAGGCGTCGGCGCCGATCGAGGCTTTCCGGGTAACCGGATGAGCGCAGTCCCGGCCACGGCCGAGCGGGACTCGGACCGGGGTTCGAACTCGCTGAGTCTGGTGATCGTCTCTTCGGTGATCATCGTGTTGTTGTTGGTGGTGGTGGCGTTCGGCCGATACGCGTACAGCCGCCAGCTGGTCGAGCAGGCGTCGGCCGCAGCCGCACGGGCGGCGTCGTTGGCGACGTCGGCCGCGCAGGCCCAGCAGCGGGCGCAGTCCGCGGCCGCCGCGTCACTGTCCGATGGCGGGGTGTCGTGTACGGGCACGTCGGTCCAGGTCGACGCCGACTTCCGCCCGGGCGGAACGGTCACGGTGACGCTGTCGTGCACCGCGGACCTAACCGATCTGACGATGGCCGGGGTCCCTGGTTCGACCACGGTGAGGTCGACGAGTTCGTCGATCATCGAGACCTACCGTCAGGTGCAGTCGTGACGGCCGTGATCGGTGGTCTGCGGCGACGGTGGCGGCGGGTGTGTCAGACCCCTGACCGGGGTTCGGCGATCGTCGCGTACATGCTGGTGATGGTGGTTGTGCTGTTCGCGTTCGCCGGGCTGGTCCTGGACGGCGGGGCGGCGCTGACCGCCCGCGGTCAGGCCGCCGACACCGCACAGCAAGCGGCCCGCGCAGGCGCTGACGCGCTGGATTCCGCATCGTTGCGCTCGGGTGCGTTGCAGGCCGATCCCTCGGCTGCGGCAGCTGCCGCGCGGGCGGTGCTGTCCGCGGCCGGCGTCGACGGCCAGGTCGAGGTGGCCGGATCGCAGGTCACCGTCACTGCTCACGTCAGCCGGCCGACGGCGATCTTGTCGATGGTCGGTGTCGGTGAGGTCAGCGGCTCGGCCACGTACTCGGCCTTTCCTTTGCACGGCACCACGACAGGAGCACGGTGATGACGATGGCTACACCTACCCGCCGCGGATCGGGACGGGTGACGGGCCTGCTCCGGTTCGCCGGCTCTGTGGTGGTCGCAACCGCCCTGCTGGTCGGCGTGCCGTGGGGGCTGCGGGTGATCGGTGGCAACCCGCTGGACCGCCTGCCCGACCTGCTGGCCGGGGACACGAGCAGCGGCGTGATTCTGGCGGTGCTGACCGCCGTGCTGTGGGTCGCGTGGGCGCAGTTCGTGGTCGCGTTCGCGGTCGAGTTGGTGTCAGCCATCCGACGCACCCCGGTACCAGCTCGGATCCGGTTCCCCGGCTTCGGGGTGCAGCAGGGATTGGCGCGCGCGTTGATCAGCGGTGCACTGATGCTGGCCCCGGTGGCGACCACCGCGGTCGCCCCGGCCGCCGCGGTGATGGCGATGCCACCGCCGGTCGCCGCCGCATCGATCACGATGGACAGTCCTCAGCGGGCTCCGGCCCCTATGGGTGCGACCGTGACGTTGACCGCCGACGGGCCCCGCACGTGGTGGGACTTGGCGGACACGCATCTGGGCGATGGAGCCCAGTGGCGTCAGCTCTGGGATCTGAACGTCGGCCGGGTCCAACCGGACGGCACAGCGATGCAGTCCTCAACTGCCCCGCTGCGGGCCGGGTGGACGGTGCAGCTGCCGGCCGGGTCGACGGCACCCGGACCCGCTGACGTACCGGTGGACGTGACGGTGCAGCCCGGTCAGACGCTGTCACAGATCGCCGAGGACCACGGGCACGGCTGGCCGGACGTGTGGACGGCCAACGCCGGCCGCACACAGCCGGGCGGCGTGCTGGACGACCCGGACTACCTCGAACCGGGGTGGACGATCACCATTCCCTCGCCGGCCGCCGCGCCGAACGCCGGGGAGGACGTCGTGACGGTCCAGACGGGCGACACCCTCGGCGAGATCGCAGCCGAGCACAGCACCGACGTGCAGACCCTGATGGCGATAAACGCCGAGGTGACCCAACCCGATGGCGATCGCCTGAACGACCCGAATCTGATCGAACCGGGCTGGGTGCTCCACGTCTCGACCCCGGCTTCGTCAGCGGCCGGTCAGGACGACCCGTCGGCGGCCGCGACGCAGACCGGCCCCGTCGAGCCTGACCCGCCGGCCGGCCACCAGACCGCGCCGGGTATCGGGGTGCCGTCAGCCGATCCCGGCGGTGTGGCTACCGCTCCTGACGCGCCCCCGTCGGCCGGTCAGCGGCCGTCAGTCAACCCCGGCGGGGCGGCCGCTGCCCCCGACGGGTCTTCGTCAGTGACAGCCGCGGTGGCGGCGCCAACCACCGGCGCCGGGACATCGGGCAGCCGGGTGACGTCAGATGACCAGGTCGGCGCCGGTCAGGGCGAGTCGACTGCGGTGCCGACCGTGGCGGTGTTCGCGGGGGCGGGAGCGCTGCTGGCGGCGTTGTTGTTGACGACGTTGCTGCGGGCCCGGGCCCGGCAACGCGGCTACCGACGCCCGGGAGAGTTGCCCGCCGCCGTCTCCGAGCAGCTGTCGGACATCGAACGGGTGCTGCGCAGTGCGGGCGGCGCGGCCGCCGCTGACGCTCAATGGTTGGACGAGGCGCTGCATGGGCTCGGCCAGCTCACGGCGGCCACCACCGACGGTGTCCTGCCGGAGGTGCTGGCCGTCGCCGTCTCGGTCGACGAGCTGCGGCTGGTGCTGGCCGCCCCGGCGCCGAGGGCGGTCGGGGCGTGGCAGACCCGCGACGATGGCCGCCAGTGGGTACTGTCCCGGCACGCCGACACCGGGTACGACGCGGCCACCCGGACCCGGATGATGCCGCCGTACCCGACGTTGGTGACCGTGGGCTCCTCCGATGACGGGGTGCATTGGCTGCTCGATCTGGAACGGATCGGGTCGCTGACGCTGACCGGTGATCCGCAGCGGTCAGCCGACCTGGCCCGCTTCATGGCCGCCGAACTGGCGCACAACTCGTGGTCGGAGCTGCTGCAGGTCACGTTGGTGGGGATCGGCGCCGAGATGGCGCAGATGTACCCGGAGCGCCTGACCTACGCCGACGACCCCGGGCAGACGTTGGCGGCAGCCGCCGCGCAGCTGCGGGCGGTGCAGCGGACCGAGACGACTGTGCTGGCGGGACGGACCGGGGCGGTCGGGGGAGAGGCCTTCGCCGCGCACGTCGTGCTCATCGACCCGGCCGCTGTACCCGATCGGGAGCCGCTGGACGGTTTGATGTCCGCGGTGACCGAACACCCCGACCGGTCCACGGTCGCCCTGGTGGTCACCACTGCCGAGCCGTCCTCGGCCGAGCAACGGGCCTGGGAGATCCACGTCGACCAGGACGGCACCTTGACGATCCCCCCGCTGGGCTTGCGGTTGGGGGCCCAACAGCTCCCGCAAGCTCAGGCCGGCCAGTTGGCCCAGCTGCTGGCGCTGGCTGCTGGCCCGGGCCGTTGGGTTGGCCCGCCGACGGCTCAGCTGCCGGTGGGGATCGAGGACCGCGTCCCCGGCGTGACGACACTGCCCGCGGCCGACGTCGACCTGGTGACCGCGACAACATGGGAGGACCTGCAGACGCTGGCCGAACCGGTGCCCTCCCTGGTCGGCGACCGGTTCACGGCCGGAGACCCCGACTTGGACAAGGACCTGGCGCAGTGGGTGGACCCGGAAAGCTCCTGGCCTCGCATCGCCGTGCTGGGACCGGTCGACGTCCGTCCGCACGGCGCGCTGACCAAACGGAAGCTGTCGGCGCTGCGGGCCGAGGCCGCGGTGCACCTGGCCGTGCACAGCGCCGGCGTCACCGCCGAACGGCTGGCCAGCGATCTGTGGCCCACCGAAGCGGGCATCGCTGGTAGTCGGCTGCGGCAGATGGTGTATGACCTGCGCAAGCAGTTCGGCGTCAATCCGCGGACCGACGCCGAGTACCTGCCCCGCAGCGAGGACGCCGACGGCCTCTACCGCCTCGACGACGTCTTGATCGACGGCGAACTGTTTCGCCGGCTCCGTCTGCGGGCCAGCCTCCGTGACGATCAGCGGCTGCGGGTGCAGGACTGGTGGCAAGCGCTGGATCTGGTCCGCGGTGTGCCGTTCAGCGGTGTTCGCTCCGGTGGGTGTGCGTGGCTGGCCGATCAGCAGATCGACGAGGAGTACCGCTCGTTGATCGTCGACATCGCCCATCAGTTGGCCACCCATCACCTCGAGGTCGGCGAACCCGCGCTGGCCGAGAAGGCGGCTCGGGCAGCGATGACCGTGTTCGATCCGGCCGATCCGGTCGCGGATATCTGCCTGCTGGATCTGGTGTGGTCATGTGACGCACAGGGCCGCCGCGCGGAGGGTGACGCCTACGCCGACCAGATCAAGGCCAATCACGGTGAGGTCCTCGAGGACTGCCCGCCCCGGACCTACCAACTGCTGATGCGCCGGCAGCAGCGAGCCGCGTGACCGGCCTTGGATGGGCGCCTGCGGCCGCCGCGGCGGCGGGGCTGGTCGTCAGCCCGCTGGCCGCCGGATGGACCGCTGCCCTCGTCGACGGCCAACGGTCCGGGTGGTGGCGGCCCCGTCCGGTCACCGTCCCCGGATGGCTGCTGACCGCCGCCGTCCTGACCGCGCTGGTGTTGCTGGCCACCCCGGGAACCCCCGCCCTGGCCTGGTGGCTGCTCGCCGTCGGTGGAGCGGTTTTGACCGTCGTCGACTCCCGTATCGAGCAGCTGCCCGCGCGGCTGGTCTATCCGCTCGGCGCTGCGATCGCCATCGCCCTGGCCCTGGACGCCGTCGCGGCCGGCCGAGCCGATGACCTGCTCCGCGCGGCCGTCGCGGCCGCCGCCGTCGGCGGCGGCTGGCTGGCCGTTTGCTTCCTGTCGCCTCGGGCGACCGGCCTGGGTGACGCCCGGCTCGCCGCAGTCCTGGCCGGGGTCCTGGGGTACTCGAGTTGGGCGGACGTCGGCCAGGCCCTGGCGCTGTCCGCGCTCCTGGGCGGCGTGACCGCCGCCGTCATTTGGGCGACCGGCCGCCGCACCGGCACGGTCCCCATGGGCCCTGCGCTCATCCTCGGGGCGTTGCTGGCCATCTGGCTCTGACATCGACCGGCCCGCCGCCCGGGCAGGTCCTCGGCCGGCCCACCTGATGCCAGCCGTGCGTCAGGTCCAATCGGATGTGGCCCTGACGCGCGGCTGGTATCCGGTCAGCTCCCGTCATCGCGGCCAGCGCGATTAAGCCGCTCCCAGCCACGAAGTCGTTGTTACCGCAGTTCACAGCGCTGACAGCCCCAACGCGTGACGCCTGCTGACCCGAAAATGACGTGGCCCCTCGACTGTTGGACCGCACCTGGGTTCGACGGTTGGAGGTTGGCGTGGCGTTCCATGGTTCGGCATCGCCGGTGGGTGACTGGTCGTCGCTGGCGGCGCGGCTGGAGCTGACGGGTGTGTGGACGGCGTGGCGACGGTGCGAGCCGGCGCTGCGCACGGTGGAGGAGTTGGCGGCGTTGCCGGCGCACACGTTGGGCTGCGATCCGGCGGCCGCGAACGATGTGCTGACGGCGTTGGCTCGGTGGGCCGCCCGGGACGGTGGTGATGATCCGCGGGCGGCGGTGGTGCTGGTGCACGTGTTGGCGCCGGGGGTGCGGCAGTTGGCCCGGTCCTTGCCCGGGGCGCCGCGGGACGCCCTGGGCCTGGTGGTCGGTGAGCTGGTCGCGCAGATCCGCCGGCGCCCGTCGACGCGGGGGCTGACCGGATCGGTGGCGGTGTCGCTGCTGCGCAGCACCCGACGGGAGCTGTTGCGGGAGCTGCCGCGGCGCGCCGCCGACGGGGCCCTGGTCGAGGTCCCGGTGGCTTCGGACCATCCGGTGTGGGACCGCTGCGAGCACCCCGGTGCGCCCGCCGTGAATCTCGCCGAGGTGCTGCGCTGGGCTGTGGATGCCGGGGTGGCCAGCGTCGGCGACGTGGCCCTGTTGGTGACCGCTGCGCAACCGGGCGGGCGGCTGCGAGCGGCGGCCACGCTGGGGGTCACGGAGCGGACGGTGCGGCGCCGGCGGGACTCGATGTTGACCCGGCTGCGCGTCTGCGCGCCGCGGTTCTGGCGTGAGCAGGTGGCGGCGTGACCGCCCGGCGACCGCTCTGCGGTCACGGAGGTGGGGGGGGGGGGGCAGCCCCCCCCAC
>DATDBV010000093.1:0-4523 GCA_036524715.1 Nakamurella sp.
GGCGTATGTTACAAACTGGACACCAGGACGGAGAAAGTCATGCTGAAGCTCTTCTACACCGGAAACGGCACGGTTCCGGTCGACAGTGGGCTTCCCCACGTTGGCCGCATCTTTGGCATCGACGAGCAGGGCGACTTGCGGTACTACCGGTACCTGGGCAATGGTGAGAGCAACCCGACCGGGGCGCACAACGCCGAAAATGGCGCGCCGTCATGGGACCGCAAAACGAGCAATGCCATCGGCAACGGATGGCAAGGATTCCGCCACGTCCTCGGATGCGGAAACGGCGTCACCATGGCCGTCCAGCAAAATGGCGACCTCCTGTGGTATCGCTACGACGGTGACGGCACGGCCGACCGGAGCGGAGCATTGGGGTGGGACCCCGGGAGTAGCGCCATCATCGGCAACGGCTTCCATAGCTTCGTACACTTGTTCGTCAAGCCGGCCGAAGGCAAGACGACGCGCCCCCTCGCACAGTTGTTTGGCGTCGAGCCGAACGGCGATCTGCGCTGGTACGGCTATAGCGGCAACGGTGAACCGGACCCCAGCGGTGTCAAAGGCTGGCACCCGAACTCGGGCAACGTCATCGGCAACGGCTGGGCCGACTTTCTCTACATCGTCGGCACCGGGGATGTCTTCGCGGTCAAGCCTGACGGCGCCCTGCTCTGGTACCGGTACAACGGTGACGGAACAGCCGACCACAGCGGCGCGACCGGCTGGGATCCGAATTCCGGAAGCCAGGTAGGACGGGGATGGCAAAACATGCGCATCGTCACCGGCGGCACCACCGACGTCGGTGGCCGCGGAACCGTGCTGTTCGCCGTGGACCAGGACGCTCGACTTCTTTGGTACCGGTACGACGGCAACGGCGACGCCGACCCGACGGGCTCTCTGGGCTGGAACCCACGTTCGGGGACTCAGATCGGTCGTGGCTTTTGATCGAGACAGTTGGAGTTGTCCAGCCGCCGCAGCAAACCGCCTCGACGAACATCACCAGGCAGAATCCTCGGGGTTGGCACGGTTCGAGGCCGAGGATTCGCCGATCACGGCGCGGGGTCGATGCCGTCGGCGGTGCCGGCGGTGGCGCGGGTGTCTTTGGCGTTCAGTAGGTCATGGGAGGCGGCCAGCAGGGTGCGGCCGGCGACCGCCGCCCGGCGGTCGAGTTCGCGGGCCGCGTCCTCCGGTGGCAGGCCCCGCCCGATGAGGAAGCCGATGGCGCGGTGGATGGCCGTCGCCTGGGCCGGGTCGATCACCCCGGGCGGGTCGGTTCCGGGGCCGGGCAGGTGCCGGTCGAGCAGCACCTCGCCGTCCAACCCGTACAACCGCCGGATGTCCACGGCCAGCACGGCGAACGCATCGGCGTCCCCGGCATAGAACACCGCGACGCTGCCCGGCCCGGCGCCGGCCAGCGGGTCCAGCGGCAGCTGCAACGAGGACCGAGCAGCCCGGACGGTGATCGGTTCGATCGCGTGCAGGGTGATCGGTTCCCCGGCCAGCCGCAGCGTCATCGTCAGGCCGAGGAACGAGGGGACCGCCGCGGTGACGTCGTCGATCAATACGGCCAGGATGGCCTGCAGATCGGTGCCAGGAGCATCCAGTGCGTCGGTCAAGTCGCTGAGCTGTCGGCTCAACGATGCAGGGAACTCCATAGGGGTGCTTCTCCCCGGGCGTCCCGATCGCTGATCAGTTGACACCGGGCCGGCGGACACCGGACGCATCCGCCCGTGCGTCCCCACCGGGCCACGGTCGGGACCGGGACACCACGAACGGAAGACGCAGGTTCCACGCTACGCCGCCCAACGCGGTCGAGCGGTTACTGATCGCTGCGCCGGCTCCGAGCCCGGGTGACCGCGACCTGCACGATCTCGGCGACCACCACGGCCAGCTTGGCGTGTTCGCGTTGGCTAAGGTCTCGCAGTCGGGTGAACGCCTCGTCCGGGGTCACGCCGCTGCGGCTCATCAGAATCCCGATCGCCTGGTCGATGACCGCCCGGTTGGTCAGCGCCGCCTGCAGGTTCGCCGCGAGCCGCTGGGTCTGCGCCAGGATCTGCGCGTTCTGCACCGCGATCGCCGCCGGCACCGCGAACATTTCCCCCAACCGTTCGGCCCGCTCATCGAACGCATCCTTGGCGTGGGCATACACATTCATCGCGCCCAGCACCTCGTCCGCGGACCGCAGCGGCAACGACAGGACGCTGTGCACCCCCAGCCGACCCACCCGGGCCCCGAACCGCGGCCACCGCCGGTCCCCACCCAACGACCCGGACCGCATCGTCGTGCCGGTGGCCGCGGCCGTGATGCACGGACCCTCACCCAGGCCGTACTGGATGTCATCAACCTCCCGCACGAACGGCGCGCTCTTCACGATTGTGTCCGCCCGGTCCACCTCGATCAGCGTCAACCCCGCCCCATCCGCGCCGGGAATGGCCCGCACCGCATAGGTAGCGACCTGGGTCACCAGGTCCTCCAGACCCAGCCGGGACGAGGACAACCGGGACAACGCGGTCAGGCTCTACGCCAGGTCATCGTCCTGCGCGCCCACCCGAGCGGCCGCCTCGTCGTCGTCTCCCGACCGGGCCAACCGCTCCTCGCCCGGGCCGCCTGGCACCGAAGGATCCATGACCGATCACCGACACCCTCAACCGAACCGACGCAACAGATCTCACGATACCGCCCTGGCATCGACCATCGACCCCACTCGGGCGGCGGCACCCGCGTGGAGGGTTCTCGGCTGTCAGGCCGTCCGGGTCGGTACCCCTGTTGCGGCTGGGATCGAGGTCGGGACCGGCAGCGTGGAGCATCGCTTCCCCGGTCCGCTCGCGGCCACCGGACAGGGCAAGACCACGTCGCGCGGCGTCACTCCGGGGAGCCGCCGTCGGAGTCGCGGTCACCCGGCGCGTGGATGGCCGCGACCGCTGGGCGGGCCCATCCCGCCCGGGTCTTTGCCGATGCGCGGTGGGCGGGAGCACACTGGAGTGACTGAGAGCGTTCCTTCCGTTCCGGTCCCCGGTGCGCCGTTCTTGGCGAATGCCAAAACCACGGTGCCGGGCATTTGGACGGGCGCGTGCGGGATGTCGGAACCTGTCAACGGCCTGACTCAGGCGGCGTTGACCGAGTTGGCCGGACTGCTGATGGCGACGTCCTCGTTCGAGGACCTGCTGCAGGCGGTGGCCGACCTGGCCGGCCGCGCCGTCCCGGCCGCGTCGACCTGCGGGATTCCCTGGCCCAGGACGGACACGTGATCACCGTGCGTCGGCCGACACGCTGGCCCGATTGCTGGACGAGCAGCAGTACAAAGTCCAGGACGGGCCCTGCCTGCAGGCCATCCGCACCGCCCAGGTCGTCGTCTCGGCCGACCTGAGCACCGAGACCCGGTGGGACGGGTACCCGGCGATGGCCGTCGCGCACGGCGTGCGGACGGTGTACTCCAGCCCACTGCTGGTCAACAAGGCACCGATCGGCGCGCTGAACCTGTACGCGATCGCTGCGGGCGCGTTCACCGCGGATTCGCAGGCCGCGGCCGCCCAGCTGACCGCGCTGGCCGCGGCCACTGTGACCGGACGATGCGGCACTACGACCAGACCACCCTGACCGATCACCTGCGCACCGCGTTGTCGTCTCGATCGGTGATCGATCAGGCCATTGGCATCATCATGGGCATGCAGCGGTGCCCACCGGACACCGCGTTCGACGTCCTGCGGACCGTGTCCCAGAACCGCAACGTCCCGCTGCGGGACATCGCCGCCGAACTCGTCGCCACCACCATCTCCCCACCCACACCACCGGCCCACTGACCCGATCCGACCCGACCCGACCCGTCCGGGCTGCGGCGGTGGCGGTGGCGGGCCGTCACGGTCTGTGCACCGATGGTGGGCGGGGAGGTGACGATCCGGACATTGATGGCTATGCTGGGCCGCGGTTGGAACCGCAGCCGCCCTGACCATTTCGGGTGCCCGCGATCAGGCCGGATCCACTCACGGCGACGTTCTCCGGTGCCCCACGCCCTGGCGAGGATCCCACCCATCATGCTGCCGCGACCGACCGCCGCACCCACCACCCCGACCGGCCGAGTGCCGGACCACGGTCGGATCCACCTGCCGGCACGGGTCGACCCACGGCCCGCGCCCCTCTCGGTGCCGCCCGACCCACCGGGCCGCGCCCGCAACCCGTCGTCGGGCCGGCCGTTCCGGGGCGACCCGGTTCGCCTCGGGCGCGTTCAGGACCCGCGATGAGCAACGACACCACCACCGTGCCAGGGGTCGGTGCCCCCGGTGCCCAGAAGTTGTGGGACGCGTTGGACCGGGCCCGGAGCGAGCAGGCACCGTGCGCCTTGTCGCGCGTCGAGGACGCCCTGTTCCGGCACTACCTGCCGATGGCCTGGCAAATGGCCCGGGCGCACGCACCCGACGACCCGGACCCGGAAGCCGTCCGGCAGGTCGCCGAAGTGGGTCTGGCGCAGGCGATCCTGAGCTGGGCGCAGCGGGACAGCGCCCGGTTCGACCGGTACGCCCGGGCGACCATCA
>DATDBV010000094.1:0-4050 GCA_036524715.1 Nakamurella sp.
CGTATTGTCGTGCGTCGTCGGCGCTGAGTTCGGTGCCGGTGACGATCGCCTCGAGGTCGGAGATCTCGGCGAAGCGGCAGAAGTTGCTCTGGCCGAATTTCGAGTGCGCGGTGACCAGGATCGCCCGTCGTGCCCTGCGGACCGCGGTGTTCTTCACGGCTGCCACGGCCGGGTCGGAGGTGGTGAGGCCGTGTTCGAGCGAGATCGCGTTCGTGCCGAGGTAGGCGACGTCGATCACCAGGCTCGCCAGCATGTCCACGGCCCAGTGGTCCACCGTCGCCAGGGTCCTGCCGCGCATCCGGCCGCCGAGCAGCAGCACGGTGACGGTGCTGCTGTGCGCGAGGGCCTCGGCGGCGAGCAGCGACGACGTCACCACCGTGAGGTTCTGGTCGGACAGCTGTTCGGCGATCAGTCGTGGGGTGAAGCCCTCGTCCAGGTACACGGTGTCGGCGCCGTGCAGCAGGGTGGCCGCCTCGGCCGCGATCCGGTGCTTCTGGGCGAGGTCGACCTGGCTGCGGTACTCGACGGCCGATTCGAAGGCGGCCGTCTCGAGTGGTACCGCGCCGCCGTGGACCCGTTTGAGTAGCCGCCGCCCCGCCAGCGCATTCAGGTCGCGGCGGATGGTCTCGGTGGCGACGTCGAGTTCGGCGGCGAGTCCGATGACGTCCACGCGCCCTCGGGTACGGGCGGTCTCGACGATCCGGCGCTGGCGGGTATCGGAATCCACGGCGTCACACTACTTGTCGGTGACCTCGAAGATCTGCCTGATCTCCTGCGGGGTGCGGGCGTGGCGCAGGCGGGCGACGTCGTCGGTGTTGAGGAACACCTGGGCGATCTGGTTCAGCAGCGCCAGATGGTCCTTGCCCGCACCCGCGATTGCGACGACGAACTCCGCCGGCTTGCCCTTCCAGTCGATCGGCTCGTCGTATCGCACGAACGAGATTCCGGTGCGGCGGATCGACGCTTTGGCGTCGTTGGTGCCGTGCGGAATCGCGAGTCCGTTGCCCATGAACGTGGAGACCGACCGTTCCCGATCGTGCATGGCGTCGACGTAGGGCGGGTCCACCGCCCCGGCGTCCACCAGCAGGCGACCGGCTTCGGTGATCGCATCGGCGAACGTCGTCGCCGACCCGTTCAGCACGATCGACTCCAGCGCCAGCACGTCGGCACCGTCCGCGGCTTCCCCGGTGTTCGTCGCCGCGGTGTTCGTTGGCGCGGGGGCCGGTTGGGCGGGGACCGGTTCCGCCGGGGGAGCGGCGGTCGTGGCGGCGTTGTTGGTCTGTTCGAGCAGCTCGACGATTTCGTCGTAGCGTGGGCTGCCCATGAAGTCGTCGACCGAGATCTGGATCGCCGAGGGTGTCGACTGGCGGGCGCGGTCGGTGAGGTCGCGGTGCGTGACGACGAGGTCGTGGGTGTCGGTCAGGTTGGAGATGGCCTGGTTGACGACGGTGACCTCGCCGAAGCCCGCCTTGTGGACCTTTCTGCGCAGCACCGATGCGCCCATCGCGGAGGATCCCATGCCGGCATCGCACGCGAACACGATGTCGGTGATGGGTCCGCGCCCGGGCTTGGCGGCGAGCATCGAGGACACGCTGGACTTCTTGCCCTTGAGCGCCTCCATGTCGGCGGTGGCGGCGGCCAGGTCCGTCTCGTCGGTGCCGCGGTCGGTCTTCAATAGCAGTGCGGCGACGGTGAACGACACGGCGGTGGCGCCGAGGACCGCGAGGGTCACGCCCACGAAGCTGTCGGCGGGGGTCTGCGCGTAGATGGCGATGATCGAACCCGGCGCGGCGGGGGCGCGCAGCCCGGAGCCGAACACGACGTTGACGAACACGCCGGTCATGCCGCCGAGGACGGCGGCGGCGATCAGCTTGGGCTTCATCAGGACGTAGGGGAAGTAGATTTCGTGGATGCCGCCGAAGAATTGGATGATCGCCGCCCCGGGCGCCGACGCGCGCGCGAGTCCGCGGCCGAAGAACGTGTACGCCAACAGGATCCCGAGCCCGGGGCCGGGGTTGGATTCGAGCAGGAACAGGATCGACTTGCCGGTCTCCAGGGCCTGTGTGGTGCCCAGCGGGGTCAGGACCCCGTGGTTGATGGCGTTGTTGAGGAACAGGACCTTCGCCGGCTCGATGAAGATCGACGTGAGCGGCAGCAGGTTCTGCTCGACCAGGAAGTCGACCGCGTTGCCGGCGGCGCGGGTGAATGCCTCCACGATCGGGCCGACCGCGAAGAACCCGAAGATCGCCAGCAGCAGCCCGAGGATGCCGGCGGAGAAGTTGTCGACGAGCATCTCGAAGCCGGGGCGGATCTTGGCTTCCCAGAGTCCGTCGAGTTTCTTCATCAGATACCCGCCGAGCGGGCCCATGATCATGGCGCCCATGAACATGGGTACGTCGGCGCCGGCGATGACGCCCATGGTGGCGATCGCGCCGACCACGGCGCCGCGGTTGCCGTGCACCATCCGCCCGCCGGTGTAGCCGATCACGATCGGCAGCAGGTAGGTGATCATCGGGGCGACGATCCCGCCGCCGTCGTAGGAGCCCCAGCCGCCGATCTGGGCGACCCACCCGTCGGGGTTCTTCAACCCGTCGAAGAGGCCCGGCAACCACCCGGCCTCGATGAACAGCGCGGTGATCAGGCCCCAGGCGATGAAGATGCCGATGTTCGGCATGACCATGTTCGACAGGGACGTGCCGAACTTCTGCACGCGCACCCGCAGCCCGGGCCGCGGCGGCGTCGCCGCGGTGGCGGCCTCGGGTGTGGTGAGTCCGGACAATTTGGGGACCTCCGTTTGTGTGAGCACTGTGCTCGAGGCGGTGTGCCGTCGATCACTGATGCCCAGTACACCCCATGAACGGGCACAAACGCAAGCACTCGGGCAGAATTGGGCGAAGATTTGTGTGGCTTTGTGCCCGGTTGGGCTGTAGGGTCGTGCAGAGTGCGGGACGACACACCGTCGCCGCGGCTCGAATCGGAAGGATCACCACTTATGAAGGCACTGCGCTTCTACGCACCCGGGGACGTTCGCCTCGAGGACATCCCGGAGCCGACCTGCGCTCGCGACGAGGTGAAACTGCGGGTCGCCAACTGTTCCACCTGCGGCACCGACGTGAAGATCTTCCACAACGGCCACCAGAACCTGACCCCGCCGCGCACCCTCGGTCACGAGGTCGCCGGCGAGGTCGTCGAGGTCGGCGCCGACGTCAACGCGACCTACGCCGGCGACTGGCGGGTCGGGGACCGGGTGCAGGTGATCGCCGCGGTCCCGTGCGGCGACTGCCACGAGTGCCGCAAGGGCTGGATGGCGGTCTGCCAGAACCAGACCTCGATGGGATATCAGTACGACGGCGGCTTCGCCGAATACATGATCGTGCCGCGCCAGGTGCTGAAGGTCGACGGGCTGAACCGGATCCCGGACAACGTCGGCTACGACGAGGCGTCGGCCGCCGAACCGTTCGCGTGCGCCATCAACGCGCAGGAACTGCTCGGAATCGAGGAGGGCGACACCGTCGTCGTGTTCGGTGCCGGCCCGATCGGGTGCATGCACATCCGGATCGCGCGCGGCGTACACCGCTGCGGGCCGGTGTACCTCGTCGACGTCAACGCCGGCCGGCTGCAGATGTCGGCCGACGCGGTCGCACCCGACGAGATCATCAACGGCTCCGAGGTCGACGTCGTCGAGCGGGTGATGGAGTTGACCGGGGGCCGCGGCGCCGACGTCGTGATCACCGCGACCGCCGCCAACGTCACCCAGGAGCAGGCCATCGCCATGGCCGCGCGCAACGGGCGCATCTCCTTCTTCGGTGGCCTACCCAAGACGAACCCGACCATCACGTGTGATTCGAACCTCGTGCACTACCGCCAGCTGCACATCCACGGCGCCAACGGATCGGCGCCCGAACACAACAAGCGCGCGCTCGAATACATCTCCACCGGCCAGGTACCGGTCAAGGACCTCATCACCCGCCACATCCCGTTGGACAACGTGCTCGACGCGTTCCAGATCGTCAAGAACGGCGACGCCATCAAGGTCACCGTCGAACCCGC
>DATDBV010000095.1:0-2557 GCA_036524715.1 Nakamurella sp.
GAGATGCGGACGCACAAGCGTCTGATCGACATCATCGACCCCACCCCGAAGACCGTCGACTCGCTGATGCGGCTGGATCTGCCCGCCGGCGTCGACATCGAGATCAAGCTCTGAGGTTTGAAGAGACAATGAGCGAGAACAGATCAGTGAAAGGTCTGCTGGGCACCAAGCTCGGCATGACCCAGCTCTGGGACGAGAACAACCGCGTGATCCCGGTGACGGTGATCCAGGCCGGTCCGTGCGTCGTCACCCAGGTCCGCACGCCCGAGGCGAACGGCTACTCCGCCGTGCAGCTGGGCTTCGGTGCCGTCAAGGCCAAGCAGGTGACCAAGCCGGACGCCGGCCACTTCGCCAAGGCGGACGTGACCCCGCGCAAGCACCTGGTCGAGCTGCGGACCAACGACGCCAGTGAGTACACGCTGGGCCAGGAGCTGCTGGCCGACGTGTTCGCAGCGGCCGAGGTCATCGACGTCACCGGTGTGAGCAAGGGCAAGGGCACCGCGGGTGTCATGAAGCGCCACGGCTTCCACGGTCTGCGGGCCAGCCACGGCGTGCACCGCAAGCACCGTTCGCCGGGTTCCATCGGCGGCTGCGCGACTCCCGGTCGGGTGTTCAAGGGCCTGAAGATGGCCGGCCGGATGGGCCACGACCGCGTGACCGTGCAGAACCTGACCGTGCACAGCATCGATGCCGAGCGCGGCTTGATCCTGGTCAAGGGCGCCGTCCCCGGCAACAAGGGCGGCCTGGTCGTGCTGCGCAGCGCCGCCAAGAAGGGAGAGGTGGCATGAGCGAGGCTCGTTCCATCGACATCATCGACGCCGACGGCGGCATCAGCAGCTCGGTCGAGCTGCCGGGCGATCTGTTCGACGTCACCGCGAACATCCCGCTGATCCACCAGGTCGTGGTGGCCCAGCTGGCCGCGGCCCGTCAGGGTACGCACTCGGTGAAGACCCGCTCCGAGGTCTCCGGCGGCGGCGCCAAGCCGTACCGCCAGAAGGGCACCGGGCGTGCCCGGCAGGGCTCGATCCGCGCACCGCAGTACGCCGGTGGCGGCATCGTGCACGGCCCGACGCCGCGTGGCTACGCCCAGCGGACCCCGAAGAAGATGATCGCCGCCGCCCTGCGCGGAGCACTGTCGGACCGGGCCCGCGACGGGCGGGTGCACGTGGTCGCCGATCTGACGATCGGTGACGTCCCGTCCACCAAGACCGCGCTGTCGCTGGTGGCCAAGGCTCTGGGCTCGGACAAGGTCGCGACCAAGACCCTGGTCGTGCTGCACCGGGACGAGGACCTCGCCTGGATCAGCCTCCGCAACGCGGCGGCCCTGCACGTGATCACCGTCGACCAGCTGAACGCCTATGACGTGCTGGTCAACGACGACGTGGTGTTCACCGCGTCGGCCCTGGCCGCTTACATCGCCGGCCCGACGAAGGGCAAGGCCGCGAAGGCCGTCGCCACCGAGTCCGAGGCGACCGATGGGGAGGAGCTGCGATGAGCAACGCGCTGAAGATCCGGGACCACCGAGACGTCCTGCTCGCTCCCGTGGTGAGTGAGAAGAGCTACTCGCTGCTGGACGAGAACAAGTACACGTTCCTGGTGGCCACGGACGCGAACAAGACCGAGATCAAGATCGCCGTCGAGTCGATCTTCAAGGTCAAGGTCACGGGCGTGAACACCATCAACCGCCAAGGCAAGAAGCGGCGGACCCGGGCGGGTTGGGGCAAGCGTCCCGACACCAAGCGGGCCATCGTGAGCGTGGCCGACGGCGAGCGCATCGACATCTTCTCCGGACCGGTCGGCTGACCGGGTTCCGAACGCAGTAAAGGAATCTGACCTCATGGGTATCCGTAAGTACAAGCCGACAACGCCGGGCCGTCGCGGCAGCAGCGTTGCCGACTTCGTCGAGCTGACCCGGGCCACTCCGGAGAAGTCGCTGCTCGTCCCGAGTCCGAAGACCGGTGGCCGGAACAACACCGGCAAGATCACCAACCGGCACGTCGGCGGCGGTCACAAGCAGGCCTACCGGCTGGTGGACTTCAAGCGCTACGACAAGGACGGTGTGCCGGCCAAGGTCGCGCACATCGAGTACGACCCGAACCGCACGGCTCGGATCGCCCTGTTGCACTACGCCGACGGCGAGAAGCGCTACATCATCGCGCCGCAGGGCCTGCGCCAGGGCTCGGCCGTGGAGGCCGGCGAGGGTGCCGACATCAAGGCGGGCAACAACCTGCCGCTGCGCAACATCCCGGTCGGCACCACGGTGCACGCCGTGGAGCTGCGACCCGGCGGCGGCGCGAAGCTCGCTCGGTCGGCCGGCGCCTCGATCCAGCTGGTGGCCCGCGAGGGCACCCACGCGACGTTGCGGATGCCGTCCGGCGAGATGCGGTTGGTCGACGTCCGCTGTCGCGCCACCGTGGGTGAGGTCGGCAACGCCGAGCAGTCCAACATCAACTGGGGCAAGGCCGGCCGCAACCGCTGGAAGGGCAAGCGCCCGACCGTCCGCGGTGTGGCCATGAACCCGATCGACCACCCGCACGGTGGTGGTGAGGGCAAGACC
>DATDBV010000096.1:0-17800 GCA_036524715.1 Nakamurella sp.
ATGCAGCTGCTGGCCGTCCTTCTCCCGTATTCCGTCGGCGCCGACCGTCCAGCCTGCCCCGTCCAGCAGCGCGGCCGCCTGATCCGGATCGAAGGCGATCGATGAGCTCTGGTCGGCGAAGCCCGGCGTGTTGTGGGCCAGACTGCTGGTGGCGACGGCGAAGGAGTCGTTCAGCGCGACGTCCCGCACGTCGGTCGGGTCGACCGCCAGCGCGATCGCCCGGCGGACGTCGTCCACGGCGACGATCGGCCGGGTGAGCACCGGGCTCAGGCCGAACGCCAGTCCGGGGTTCGCCCGTACCACCAGCGGGTGCCCGGCGTCCGACAGGGTCGCGATGTCCTGCGGCGCAACCCCGCCGATCACCTGAACCTGGCCCGACTCCAGGCTGCCGGTCCGCACGCTCGACTCGGGAACGATCTTGAACACCACCTGGTCCAGGTACGCCGCCCCGGTGTTCTGCGCGCCGTCCGGACCCCACGCGTAGTCGGCCCGCCGGTCCTGCACCACCTCGGTGTTCTTGGTGTAGTGGTCCAGGGCGAACGGACCGGTGCCGACCAGTTCCGGACCGGTGCCGCGTTGAGCGAACGGCACGGCCAGGGTCGCCGCGGCCACCGGGGCCAGCGCCACCGTGGACGTGGCCTGCAGGATACGTCCGACGCACCCAGCTCGTGCCCTGGGCGGCGCTGTCCGAACAGTTCGGCAGCGACTACGCCCGGCTCCGTGACTTCAAGGCCGTCATCATCCGACAACTCCGCGACGTCCTCGCCGTCTAACGCCGTCCTCGCCGCCGAGTCCGAAACCCGCGACGACACAGCGCACCTCGAGCGGCACCGCGGCCGCCTCGCCAGCGCCTACCACCGCTACACCACCACCTACGGCCCGATCAACCGGACCACCGTCACCACCAGCACCTCCTGCACCGACCCCGACACCGCCCAAGCCGCAACCAGCGACTTCCGAGCCCTACTCGCGGATCCCGGGCCAGACGTGCGTCAGACGATCTCCGGAAACAACGATTGTGCGAGTGTGGCGTACCTTCTACGCGTCTCGGCTGCTGCATCCACGGCCGAGGTCCCATCCCGGCGAGGTGTGGACTACTCGTCGCCGTAGCCTTCGCATCGACCACCAGGGCGGTTGCGAGGATGCGACCCTTGGCCGCATCCAGTCGGTTCTGTTCACTTTCCGCCTGCGCCTGCGTCGACTTCGTCTCCGCCTTTTCCGCCCGATTCTCCGCGGACGCTGTGCGCTCGCGCTGCACCGATGTGCCGAACAACGCGCCCGCGCCTGCGAAGGCCACAGCTTGGATCGAACCGAAGATCCACGCCAGTCTGGTCCACTCCGTCTCCGACGTACCGACCTTGAACATGAGGAAGACCGATGACACCATCCAGACCACGATGGCGATGGCAGCGACACCAATGCCGACCGGCGTAATCTTCGTACCTCCAGCCTTCTCCGTCGTCGCGCCGTTCTGCGCGCCGGACGATGGAGCGTCCTGAGAGCCGCCGGCGGGTGCAGCAGGTGGATCGGGTGGTCCATTGCCTCCGGAGGACACTTCCCGCCCTCCCGGACCACCAGCGAGCGGCTCAGTCTCCATCGACATCGTTCCCTCCGCTGGAAGGCGGCGTGAGTAGGCGGGTCAGGACGGTGAAGGTGCCACCCGGGTGCAACTCGCACATGATCCGCCCGATTCGCGCGGATTGCGTGGCGATCGTCGAACGGATTTCACCGACGTCGGGCGCAATCCGGGATAGGAAGCTGATTTGTGACGCCGCGAGCCCGACAGATTCCGCGGCCGCCGGGGGCATCGGCGACCGTGCCAGCTCGTCGAGATTGCCGAGTACGTCAGGCGTCAGCGCGCTGTATTCGCGGAGCCGGGACTCGAGCAACAGGATCCGGAAGTCAGTTCGACTGGGGAACAGGTCACACAGCTGGCGCAGCCGTTCATTCTGCGGCGGAAGGCCCCGCAGGGCAGCAAGCCCGGCCAGCACCGCCGGCAGGGGCGATTCCGTGGCGCCGTCCAGCACCGCGTCGATCAGCTCAGTTGGGTCGCCGACCACATTTGGATCGTCGACGTTCTGCGATACCCAGGCGGCACGCCCCAGGTAACTTTCGTTGTCGACCGCAAGACCGACGCCGACGTGAACCAACTGGCGCGTCTCGGACAGCGCCACATCGATCGTGAATCTGGCGTGTCAATGCCGCCTTGCGGATCTGCTCGGCGGTGGGCATCTCAGGGCCGAGCGCGACGTTGGGGTCAATCTCGGTCACGACGAGATCGTCGAGAGCTTCGCGCCCGAGGCGGATTGGCTGGGACGCCGAGCTGCAGTTCTCGACAAGCAACTCCGTGACGCGTCCGTTGGCGTAAACCGCCAGCGGTTGAGTGCCCACACTCCGAACGATCCCGCGGGTGGACACGGTCGTGGCCGGTGGCCGGGTCAGGCCCTCGAGCAATGCCTCGCCGAACAGGGAGCACCCCCGGCTGGGATCAGTCACCTGGAATGCCTGCTGACCCATCGCGGTGGCGTAGATGACCTGCGCGTTGATGGCGCTGTTCACATACGCCGCCGCGGCGCTATTCAGCATTGGTGTCCCGTCGAGGTTGATGCCCCTCGACCGCAGGCGCTCATGATCGCTTCGGCACGCGTCGATGAGGAACAACTGTGACGGCACCTTCAACATCGACAATCCGGCCATGAGGTTGCTGAGGGAGAGCGCCCGATTGACCAGGCTGCGGGGCGGCTTCAGGTAGTCGCACGGCAGCAGGATCTGCTCCCGAGGATGGAGTGCCATGTCAATAGCGTGGAGACAGCGCCAAGAAGGGAGGGGCGAAGGGCAGGTATCGGGAGTTCGATCTTGTGAGGACAACCGCGACGACAACTCCCGGTGGGGCTGAAGCCGGCGCCCACTTCTGCGTCGCCAGCGCCTACCGGCTCTTCTACAGCACCTCCGACCGCACCGCCGAACGACCACTGGGGATCCACCATCACCCTCGCCGACGCCGTCTACGATTACATCGTCGGCGCCCGACCCCGTCGACACCTGCGCCCTGGCCGCCCTCGCCGGGTCGCCCCTCAAGCTCGACCTGCTTGTCTGGCTGTCCCACCGACTCGGAACGCGCCCTTCGGCGTGCCGAACGCGACGGTGAGAGTCCGATCGTCGGCGACCGTGGTGGCGACGTAGCCGGTGAGTACGGGATGGCGCCCAACGCGTCGGCCCCGTTGGCCACGACGTCGTCGAAGGTGGCCTTTACCGACGCCGCGGTCAGCGACGTGCCGTCGGAGAACGTGACGCCCTCGCGCAGGGTGAAGGTGAACGAGGTGGTATCCGCGGCGGCGGTGTACGACTCGGCCAGCCACGGCCCCAGCTCGCCGGTATGCGGGTCCTGCTGGGTGAATGAGTCGAACAGCTGCCGCGAGACGTACAGTGTGTCGTTGCCGCTGCCGGTCCCGCTCGGGTTCCAGCTGCGTGCCGGTGGCGCCGAGCTTGGGCCGGGTGCGATGGAAGTCACCGCCGTCCGCACCGAGGATCCGCGCTGCGCGCGTTCGGCCGGCTGGGTTACGAGTTCGGCTTCAACGGCCACGTCTCGGCCCGCGCGCCGGAACGACCCGGCCACTACTGGGTCAACCCGTTCGGCCTGTCCATCTCCGCGGTGACCCCGCCGACCTCGTCCTGGTCGATCCGTCCGGGGCGGTGGTCGACCCGCAGACATCCTGGGCGATCAACGGTTTCGCCGGCAGCCTGGCCGTGCACGAGGCGATTCCGGAGGCTGCTGCGGTCGTCCACCTGCACACCCCGCGCGGGTTCAGCTGGTCAAGCACCGGTCTCCCGCCGGAGGCCGCGAACACCGATGCCGCCCTGGTGGCCCTATTGATATTGATCGGCGTCAGCTGCCGGATCGCCGGGGACCTGGACACCCCGACGACGGTCGAGGGCCGCACAGTGCTGCCACCGGAACAGGTCACGCGCTGGACCCTCACCCCCGAGTGGGCCCGGCCCACTTCGAACCACAGTTCACGCTGCAGGAATCGCTCGGCCTGCGCTGACCACCCCTCACTCGCCAGGAGCCCGTCCCATGACGATCGCCGTCACCGCCGTCCCCCCGGTCAGCTCGCTCGCCCGATCCCTCACCGAACCGCGGGGTTTCGGCGACCAGACGCTCATCGCCCCACGCCCGGACAGCACCCGGCTGCTGGGCGGCATCCCCGCCCCGGAGGCACTGCCCGTCCCCGACATCGCCCGGGCCTCCGCGGAGCTCTGGTCGAACCGGGCGGCGGCAACAGCGGCCCTGCAGTACTCGTCGGCCACCGGCTTCGAGGGGCTGCGCAGCTGGATCGCCCGACGGGAGGGCGTCGACCCGGCCCGGATCGTCATCACCAACGGCGGCATGCACGGGCTGTCGCTGGCCGTGCTGACAGTGATCGAGCGCGGCTCGACCGTGGCGGTGGACGACCCGATCTTCCCGCTGTTCCTGCGCGTCCTTGAGCTGTCCACCTCCTCGATCCTGCCGGTCCGGGTGGACGGCGATGGGCTGGACGTGGATGCGCTGGCCGTGCGACTCGCCGCCGGCGAGCGAATCTCCGCGGTGTACACGGTGCCGGACTTCCACAACCCGTCCCAGGGCACGCTCACCGCGGACCGGCGTCGCGCGCTGGTTGAGCTGGCCGACCGGTACGGTTTCTACCTGCTCATCGACAACCCCTACCGGGAACTGCGTTTCGCCGGTGTCGAGCAGGGTTTGGCGCCATTCCACGAGTCCGACCGGGCGATCGTGGTGAACACGTTCACCAAGACGCTCGGTCCGGGCTGGCGGGTCGGCTGGTTGGTGCTGCCCGAGCATCTGGTCGCCCCCGTGCTGCGACTGCGCAACCGCCTCGATGCGCACACCTCGACAGTCGCCCAAACGCTGATTGAGCGTCTCGTGCTCACCGATCCGGCATGGTTCGACGGCGTGCTGGGCCGGGCCAGCGCTTTGTACGCCGAGCGGGCACAGGTCCTGGTCGATGAGCTGGACACCGCCCTGCCGGGTGCGTTCACGACCGTCCGCCCGGAGGGCGGGCTGTTCCTGTGGCCACGGCTGGCCGACGACACGATCGACGCGGCCGCCCTCGCCGGCCGGGCCGCCGACCATGGGGTGCTGTACCAGCAGGGCGAGTTCTTCGCGTCCGGTGCAGATGCCCGCGAGTCGTCCCGGCACCTGCGACTGGCCTACGGCGACCGCACCCCGGAGGCCCGGAGGAGCTTCGGGAGGCGGTCCGACGGCTGGCCGCGGCGTTCTGAACCGATCGAGGCCGCTGCCGACCCGCCGTCGCTCTATCCTTCGATGGTGGCCGACTGGACCGAGTACGACTACGACCTGGGCGATTTCCACCGCGCGATCACCACCGGCAGTGCCGAGGCGGCCGCCTGGTTCGACCGTGGGTTGATCTGGTCCTACGGCTTCAACCACGAGGAGGCGGCCGTCTGTTTCGAGCGCGCGGCCGCCGCCGACTCCGCCTGTGCGATGGCCTACTGGGGGCTGGCGTACGCGCTCGGGCCGAACTACAACAAACCGTGGGAGTTCTTCGACGAGGCCGATCTGCGCACCACCGTGTCCCAGACCCACGAGGCGGTGCAGCACGCCCTGGCCCTCGCGGGTGCGGCGTCCCCGGTCGAGCGGGCCTTGATCGGCGCACTCGGGCACCGCTACCCGGCGCACGAGGTCGGTGATGGGCCGGCCGACACGTCGGTCTGGAACGCGGACTACGCAGACGCGATGGGCGGCGTCTACCGGGAGTTCGACGACGACCTGGACGTGGCCACGCTCTACGCCGACGCGCTGATGAACCTGACCCCATGGCAGCTGTGGGACCTGCGCACCGGTGAACCCGCGCCGGGTTCGCGAGCCGACGAGGCCCAGCAGGTGCTGGAGCGGGCACTTTCCGATCCGGCAGGTCTGCGGCACCCTGGCCTGCTGCACATGTACATCCACCTGGTGGAGATGTCCGCCGCGCCGGAGCAGGGCCTGGTGATTGCCGGCCGGCTCGGCGGACTGGTGCCCGACGCCGGGCACCTGCACCACATGCCGTCGCACCTGTACGTGCTGTGCGGGGACTACCGGGGCACGGTGGCCGCCAACACGCGGGCCATCGAAGCGGACGCGAAGTTCCGGGACCGGTCCGGCCCGATGAACTTCTACACGCTCTACCGCTCGCACAACTTCCACTTCCGCATCTACGGCGCGATGCTCGCGGGACAGTCCCGGGTCGCGCTGGAAACCGCGCAGCAGCTGGAGGATTCGATCCCGGAGGAGCTCCTGCGGGTGCCGTCGCCGCCGATGGCCGACTGGCTCGAGGGTTTCCTGGCCATGCGGGTGCACGTGCTGATCCGGTTCGGCCGCTGGTCGGACATCCTGGAACTGCAGTTCCCGCGCGACCAGGAGCTGTACTGCGTGACCACCGCGATGACCCACTACGCCAGGGGTGTCGCGCTGGCCGCGACCGGACGGGTGCCCGACGCCGAGGGTGAACGCGAGCTGTTCCGCGCCGCAGCGGCCCGGGTCTCGGCGACCCGGATGCTGTTCAACAACACCTGCCAAGACATCCTGACGGTGGGGTCGGCCATGCTCGACGGCGAGATCGAATACCGCAAAGGCAACGTCGAGCAGGCATTCACCGAATTGCGCCGCGCCATCGCCCTGGACGACGCCCTGCCGTACGACGAACCATGGGGCTGGATGCAGCCGACGCGGCACGCCTACGGCGCGCTGCTGCTGGAGCAGGGCCACGTCCGGGAGACGAGGCAGGTGTACGCCGCGGACCTGGGCTTCGACGACACGCTGCCGCGTGCGCTGCAGCACCCGGGAAACGTCTGGAGCCTGCACGGCTTCCACGAATGCCTGACCACGCTGGGCGAGCACGCCGAGGCGGCGATCATCGCCCACCAGTTGCGGATCGCCACCGCCGTGGCCGACGTACCGATTCAGGCGTCCTGCTTCTGCCGGCTCACCGCGATCGACACCCACACGCACACCCACACCGGGCCCGGCGAATGCTGCTCGACCGCCGACACTTCGGATATCGGCTGACCGAGCACGCCAGTTTCGCGGGGCTGGGTCGGGGCTAGGTCGGGCGCGCGGACATTCGGCCGACGCGGAACCTCAGTCGGTGCGGAACCTCGGCCGGTGTAGAGCCTGCCGATCCTCCGCGGCCCCACGGCCGACCGGCGCCAGACGGGTGCGCCGACGGGCGTGCGGAACTTCCGCCGGTGTAGAGCCTGCCGATCCTCCGCGGCACCACGGCCGACCGGCGCCAGCCTGTGCGCCGACGGCCTTGCGGAACATCGGCCGGTGCGGAGCCTGCGGATCCTCCGCGGCCCCACGGGCGGCCGGCGCCAGACGGGGTGCGCAGACGGGCGTGCGGAACTTCCGCCGGTGTAGAGCCTGCCGATCCTCCGCGGCCCCACGGCCGACCGGCGCCAGACGGGTGCGCCGACGGCCTTGCGGAACTTCCGCCGGTGTAGAGCCTGCCGATCCTCCGCGGCCCACCGCGGCGCCGGAGCGCCGTCAGCCGGAGGTGTTCGGCTGCCAGCCGAGCACCGGGCCGAGCCGGGTGGCGATGTCGGTGAGGATCTGGACGTAGTCCCCATGTTCGAAGGTGAACGGGAGCGCGAAGGCGACCTCGTCGACCTCGCGGAAGCCGGCGTGGGCGTACAGCTCCTCGGCGATCTGTTCGCTGCTGCCGAGCAGATCCCGCGCGAACAGCATCCGGCGGGGGCCCTGCGGCCCGTGCGTACGCGGCGTGCGCGCCTCGACGTAGGCCGCGTACCTGGCCTTCTGGTCCTCCGACGCGGTGTCGGTCGGGATGACGACCAGCCCCTGAGACACGCGGGCGGCCGCGCCGGCCGGATGGTTCGCCCGGAAGGTGACGATCTGCTCGCGCTGGATCTCCGCGAAATCGGTGGGTCCGTCGGGTTTGGCGAATACCACGCTGCTGGACAGCAGGTTCATGGAATGCTCGCCCGACCACCGGGCCGACGGCAGACTCCCGGCGCCGTACCACATCCGGGACCGCAGCCCCGGCGAATGGGGCTGCACCCGGTCGGAGAACTCCTCGAAGCCCTCCCGGCCCTCGAAACCGCTCGCCGACTTCCCTTCGACGAAATCAAGCAGCCGCTCGACCCGCGTGTGGGTGAAATCCTCTATGTCGGCGGTGTCCGGATACAGTGCCGCCTTGACCTGGTCGTAGTGCATCGGTGGCCCGACGCTGACCCCGGGGTTGATCCGGCCGCCGGACAGCAGGTCCACAGTGGCCAGCTCCTCGGCCAGCCGTAGCGGGTTCTCCCAGCCCAGCGGGGTCACCGCCGTGCCCAGTTCGATGCGGCGGGTCCGCTGGCTGGCCGCCGCCATCACGGCGACCGGCGACGAGATGCCGTACTGCAGGTGGCGGTGTCGCAACCACGCGCTGTCGAAGCCGAGCCGCTCGCCCAGCTCGATGATCTCCAGGGTCGAGCGGTGCCCGGCCGCCGGATCGGCCGGATCGAAACACAGCCGTCGACCTGTACCTACACCTGGGCTTCCGGCTGCGGCGGCTGACCGAGTTCCGGTCGGTCACCACCCCTGACTGATCCGCCGGCACCAGCGCGGATCCCGGCAGGAGGGCCGGGCCAGCGCCGGCGCCGGCGACCACCCTGGGGCAGGGAATTTGCCCCCACCGAACACAGGAAACTCAAAGTCTGCGGACAGGCTGCAACTCGGTCCTTCGACCAGAGTAGGCAGCGAACCGGATCGGCCCGCCGAATGAAGCGATCCGGTTCGTCCACTTCGCCGATTTCGGCGGCCCGAGACTTTGAGGAGAGCCATGTCTTCGCCGAGCCATCCGACCTTCGAGGGGCGCCCACTCGCCCGTCCGCACGAGGAACTGGTCGACCAGGGCCTCTCGTTCGACGTCACCACGCTGCTGAGCCGACGCCGGATGCTGCAGGCCATCGGGCTGGGGGCCGTCACCGTCGGCCTGGCCGCCTGCGGCGTGAACTCCGCCTCGTCGGGCACCTCGTCCGCCGGTTCGTCGACCAGCGGCTCGGCGGCGGCCGGGACGCTGACCGAGATCCCGGACGAGACCAACGGACCCTACCCGGGGGACGGCACCAACGGCCCCGACGTGCTGGCGGAGAGCGGCATCGTCCGCGGCGACATCCGCTCCAGCTTCGGCACTTCCACGACGACCGCCGAAGGCGTACCGATGACGCTGCGGCTGACGGTCTACAACATCGAGGGTGGGCAGCAGGTGCCCTATTCGGGGGCGGCCGTCTACGTCTGGCACTGCGACCGCGATGGCCTGTATTCCATGTACTCCCAGGAGATCGTGAACGAGAACTACCTGCGCGGAGTGCAGATCGCCGGCGATGACGGTTTCGTCGATTTCACCAGCGTCTTTCCGGCCTGCTACCAGGGCCGTTGGCCGCACGTGCATTTCGAGGTCTACCCGGACGAGGCCAGCATCACCGACCACGATCTGAGCATCTCCACCTCGCAACTCGCCCTGCCCGAGGATGTCTGCGACACGGTCTTTGCGACCGCGGGCTACGAGGCATCGATCAAGACCTTCGGCGAGTTCACCAGCATCTCCGAGGACAACGTTTTCGGCGACACCGGCGGCGAGAGCCAGCTGGCCACCGTCACCGGCGACGTGACGAGTGGCTATGTGGTGGCGCTGAGCTTCGGCGTCGACGCCACCACCGCGCAGAACAGCGGCATGTCCGGTGGTGGGGGCGACAGCGGCGGCGGGCCCGGCGGCGGCGGAACTCCGCCGGCGGGTGGCATGGGTACCCCGCCGTCGGGTGGCATGGGCGCACCGCCTTCTGCCGCGGCTCCGACCACGTCGGCGGGGTGACGCCCGTCGCCCACCGGGCGGTCACCTGACCTGCACCCCCGGCTCGGGCCGGCCTTGACCTGCCCGAGACCTGACCAACACTGCGCTGCCGAGGCCGCGCCGACACACCCCTGCACACAATCCTGGAGGAACATCATGGGCGGACTGTCCTGGTGGCATTGGCTCGTCATCGGCGGAGCCTTCATCCTGCTCTTCGGCGCGAAGAAGCTCCCCGACATGGCCCGCGGGGTCGGCCAGTCCCTGCGGATCCTGAAGACCGAGGTCGCGGCCACGAAGGAGGATCCGATCGCGCCCGAGCCCGCCCGACCCATCCGTGCGACCGGCTCGGACGCCGAGGCGTCTGTCACGGACAAACCCGCAGCGGCCCAGCACAGCTGACCCTCGATCGAATCGACCGGCGGTGGAATTCCGCGCCGCTACCAGGACCCACCGAAACAGGCCCCGGCCCCGGAAAGGCTCAGACCCGCCATGCCACTGCGCCCTACGCGGCTCCGGCTATCCGAAGGCCGCCGACAACCGACGCCCCCGGACAGTGCACGGATGACCGCGCTCGACCATCTGCACGAGCTGCGACGGCGGTTGTTCGTGGCCACCCTGGCCGTGCTGGCCGGCACCGCCATCGGCTTCCTGTGGTTCGGGCATGGGCTGCCGGCCTTCGGCCTGCCAAGCCTGGGCGACATTGTCACTGCTCCGTACTGTTCCGTCCCCGCCGAGAGCCGGGTCTCCTTCGGCGACGACGAGAGCTGCCGGCTGTTGGCCACCGGTCCCTTTTCCGCGGTGGAGCTGCAGCTCAAGTCGGCGCTCATCGTCGGGAGTGTGGTCAGCGCCCCGGTCTGGCTCCACCAGGCATGGGGGTTCATCACACCCGGCCTGCACGCCAGGGAACGCAAATACGCGATCACCTTCGGTCTCGCCGGCGGGTTGCTGTTCGGCGCGGGGGCCGCGCTCGCCTACCTGGTGGTGCGCGAGGGCCTGACCGTTCTGCTCGGCTTCGGCGGCGACGCCACCGTCGCGGCACTGTCGCCCGAGAGCTACTTCTCGTTCCTGATCGCCATGCTGATCATCTTCGGGGTGTCGTTCGAGCTGCCCCTGCTGCTGATCATGCTCAATGTGGCCGGCGTCGTCACCGGGGCGCGGCTCGCGCGTGCCCGGAGCTACGCGGTCTTCGGTCTCGTCGTCTTCGCCGGGCTCGTCGTGCCCGGGAATGACCCGATCACCATGCTGGCGCTGGCCCTCGCCCTGATCCTGCTCTTCGAGTTCGCCGTCCAGGTGACCCGACTTCGCGACCGTCGAGCCGCGAAACGCCTGGCAGACAGCGATCGATCGAGCGTCACGGGCGATCCGGACGACCCCGCCGTCATCCGCACGCCCGAAACCGTCGGCGCACCCGCCTGAACCGACGCCAGTCGCAGGAGAATGGAGGACGCACCATGTTCGGGCTTTCGTGGGGCCAGATCGGCATCATCGTCCTGATCGGCGTTTTCGTGCTGGGGCCGGAGCGGATCCCCACCGTCATTGCCGGCGCCGTCACCACCCTGGGCAGGATCCGAACTTTCGCCGCCGGGGCCCAGGCCGACACCGTCGGCCGACTCGGCCCGGAGATCGCCGAGCTCCGGCGGCAACTCGCCGACTTGCAGTCCCTTCCGGGTCTCGCGGAGCTGCGGGAGCTGCACCCCAAGCACGCCCCGTCCGCAGTCACCCCCGCCGACCTGGGCCCACCGTCCTCCAGGTCCGACGCAGTTCCCGCCCCGACCCGAGCCGGATCGAGCGACGGTCGCGTGACGTGACATCGCGATCCCGGCGGCCGGCTCAGCGACCGGCACCTTCGTTCGCGGTGAGCGGCCGGGTCCGCAGCCGGATGTCGTTGCACGCCTCGCACACCGACGCCGGGATGACGCCGATGGCCTGCAGTCGGCCGAAGATGATGCAGCCCAGGCAGATCGCGAATACCGACTCCAGGAACGCGGCCACGGTGATCATCGCGACGAGCACCCAGGACGCCGTCGGCGCGCCCAAGTAGTAGGCGACCAGCGCCGACACCGACAGCACCGCACCGATGGTCTGCGCGAACCGCTTCGGCGGGCCCGGCACCAGTTTGGCCGGGCCCAGTCGGGGTGCGATCACTCGTGAGGCGAGCACCGCGAACGGCGAAACCCGCGGCCCGAAGGCGACCCGGAGCACGAAGCCGATCGCCTGGGCCCAGAGTAACCAGGGCGATCGGATCACCAGGGTCGCCACGGTCAGCAGGACGACCAGACCGCCCACCGACCGGGCGACCTTCTCGTTCACCGGATTCGGGAACCGGAACAACTCCGGCACTGAGAACGCCATCTGTGCCGACCCTTCGTCGTTTCTGATGTGCGCAACACCGGGTCGGGCGCACGGCTTCCAGTTTGTGATCGGGCTCACCTCTGGCCCGGTCGGTCAGCCGACCTCGCGCAGCGACCCGTCCTTGACGTCGTAGACGAATCCACGGACCGAATCCTTGATCGGGATGGAGGTGTCGGCCCGGATCCGGCCGATGCTCTGCCGGACGTCCTCGTCGAGATCGGTGAAGGCCTCGGCCGCCCAGGCCGGTTTGACACCGGTCTCTTTCTCGATCCCGCGGCGGAACTCGTCGTCGGTGAAGGTCAGCATCCCGCAGTCGGTGTGGTGGATCAGGATGATCTCCTTGGTGCCGAGCAGCCGCTGGCTGATGGCCAGCGAGCGCAGTTCGTCCTGGGTGACCACGCCGCCGGCGTTGCGGATCACATGGGCCTCGCCCTCGGACAGGCCGAGCAGCCCGTAGACGTTGAGCCGGGCGTCCATGCAGGCGACGATGGCCACCCCGCGTCCGGGCGGCAGCGGCAGGTCGCCCTTGTCGAAGGTCTCGGCGTAACGCCGCGAGTTGTCGAGCAGTTCGTCGGTGACGGTCATGGGTGGGCCTTTCGGGGGTGAATGGGGTGCGGACCGGGCTCGGCCAGGGTGGTGGGCGCAGCGCGGGGTAGCAGCGCAGACGGGAAGCGCCGGAGGGCTCGGCGTCAGCGACAGATCGCGGTGCAGACTCGCATCTGGTCGACCGCGCGTCGCCGGACCAGGACGCGAGCGGGATCGCTCAGGGCGCACAGGTCACCGGACACGATGCCGACTTTCGTCACCGACAGCGAGGATGTCAAGCCCGGGTGGGTGAAAGCACCAGCCCGGCCGGATCGGCGAACGGCAATCCATGTGCCGCTGCCACCGCCGCGTTGGTCAACTCGCCGCCCAGGGTGCTCAGCCCCCGGGCCAGGACCGGGTCGGCGAAGGCCGCACCCGGCACGCCCAGCGTCGCGACGGTGACCAGGTAGGGCAGGGTGGCCGAAGTCAGGGCCAGCGTCGACGTGCGGGCCACGGCCCCGGGAATGTTGGCGACGCAGTAGTGGACGACCCCTTCCTCGACGTAGGTGGGATCGGAATGGGTTGTCGGACGGCTGGTCTCGAAACAGCCACCCTGATCGATGGCGATGTCCACGGCGACGCTGCCGGGCCGCATGCTGGCGATCATTGCCCGGGACACCAGCTTCGGCGCCTTGGCCCCGGGGACCAGCACCGCCCCGATCAGCACGTCGGAGTCGGCGATGTAGGCGGCCATCCGGGCCCGGTTGGGGGTGACCAGGTCGACCCGGCCGCCGAAGATGTCCGACAGGTACGCCAACCGGCTCGGGTTGGTGTCGAAAACCCTGACGATGCCCCGCATTCCGATGGCGATCTTGGTCGCCTCGGTGCCGGCCACCCCGCCGCCGATGATGGTGATCTTGGCCGCCGGCGTGCCGGGGACCCCACCGATCAGGATCCCGGCACCGCCGGCCGGGCTCTCCAGGTGATGGGCCGCGGCCTGCACCGCCAGCCGCCCGGCGACCTCGCTCATCGGCGTCAGCAGCGGCAGCCGGCCGTCTTGGGTCTGCACGGTCTCATAGGCGATGGAGTCGATCCGCCGCTCCAGCAGGAACTCGGTCAGACCACGATCCGCGGCCAGGTGCAGGTAGGTGAACAACTGCTGGCCCTGGCGGAACCGGTGGTATTCGGCGGGGATCGGTTCCTTGACCTTGACGATCAGGGTCGCGCCGGCGAACACGTCATCCGCCGTCGGCACGATGGTCGCGCCCGCGTCGACGAACTCGGCATCGGAGAATCTGGAACCGGCCCCCGCCCCCGCCTGCACCAGCACGGTGTGGCCGGTGTGCGTCAGCTCGTAGACCCCGTCCGGCTGCATCGCCACCCGGTTCTCGTTGTCCTTGATCTCGGTCGGCACACCGACGGTCAACCCGGACATGACAGCTCCCTCGGGGTCGGGCGACCGCGGGGTCCCGCGGTACCGCAGGGTGTGGCCAAGCGTACGGACATCTGTCCTTTCTCACCAAAGATGGTCGGCCTGATTGCCTTCTCTGCGCGCTCGGGCTCCGAGGATTCCCTGAGGAGCCCCTCGCCGGTTCGCGGCCTCGCGGACATATCCGCACCTTGGCGGATGTCTCCCCACCCGCCCATCCATAGCGTGATCGGCATCAAGTTCAGCGAATCGAGCAGCGAGGAGCGCCGATATGGGCATCAACGAGATCCTGATCCTGGTCGCGATGATGGGCTACGCGATCTACATGCAGACCAAGCGGCACGAGGTGATCGGGGACCGCCGGTTCAAGCTGGCGATCATCTACGGGATCGTCGGGCTGGCAGTCGGCGGCATGAACCTTCCCGACCAGCCGTTCGAGATCGGCTTCCTGGTGGTCGGGCTGCTGCTGAGCAGTGGTCGTCGGGCTGGTTCGCGGCAAGTACAGCCTGGTGTGGGCCGAGGGCGGCCGGGTGTACAGCCAAGGCACCGCGTTCACCATCACCCTGTTCCTGCTGCTGGTCCTCACCAAGTTCGCGATGGGCACCGCCGCGTACTTCCTGGGCCTGAGCGACGGCGGCGGATTCGGCGAGGTCCTGCTGATGATCGCCCTGATGGTCGCCTTCCAGGCCCAGATCATCTGGACCCGGGCCCGGGTGCTGGGGGCCCGCCGCAGCGACACCGACCCGGTGGTCACCGAGCCGGCCACGCCGGCCCCGGTGCACTGACCCGGCCACCGCCGGCCCGAGGCCCCGACCAGCCCTGCGGTCGGGCCTCGGTGCTGCCGGGAAATGGGTCGCGCCCCGGACGATCGCCACGCGACGATGGACCGGTGCCGTCACCGCCCGGCCTGACCGCCGTCATCGTCGACGTGCCCGCGGCGTCGCCCGTGGTCGGATCATGGCGGGCCCGCTTCGACTCGTCCGCGCCGTTGGGGGTCCCCCCGCACGTGACGATCCTGTTTCCCTTCCTGTCGCTGCCTGCCATGACCGCCACCGACCGCGCCGATCTGGCCGCGATCGTGGGCGCCGAACCCGGCTTCACCGTCACGTTCGCCGCACTTGGCACATTCGCCACCGTGGAGGGAACGCCCGAGGTGCTGTACCTGGAGCCGTCGCCGGCCGAACCGTTCCGGCGGCTGACCGAGGCGCTGGCCGCCCGCTGGCCGCAGTGCCCGCCGTACGAGGGCGCCTTCGACGAGGTGATCCCGCACCTCACGGTCACCGAGACCGCCCCGCCCGAACAGGTCTCGGCCGCCCGCCGCGCCATCGCGCGGGTGCTACCGATCCGCGCGAGCATCGACACAGTGACCCTGATCGACTTCGACGGCACCCGCTGGCGGCGCCACATGCAGTTCCCGATGGGCGGCACAGGGCGGTCGTAGACGATCGATTCCAAGGTCTCCTGTCGAGGACGTGACGAGGTCCGAAGATGTCCGCTGACGCAAACCGGCAGGTCAGCGGGAGCCGGACCGCACTCCAGCGGCACCTGTCCGCGGCGCGGACCGCTCGCGCGTGGGGTCGCCCCAGCGACCCGAAGTTCCGCAACCCCCGCCAACCGGCACCTTTCGGCCGCCCGAACCGCTCGCGCGGAACATTCGGTCGCCTCCAGCGACCGGAAGTTCCGCAACCCCCCGCCAAACCCCGCCCTTCGGCCCCCCAAACCGCACGCACGGAACATTCGGTCCCCCCAGCGACCCGAAGTTCCGCACTCGCGACCACTCGGGACCCACTCGCGACCACTGACCTTGGGATCTCTAGCGGGCGACCACCCGCGCCGCGTCCAGCACCAGCGGACCCCAGGACGGCGCGGGTCGCCGCTGATGCCCGGGGTCGATCCCGACGATCCGGCGCTCCCCGACCGTCGAGATGGTGTGCCGCAGGACCGGGTCGTCGGTGAACGGGCCCACCCGGTCGGGCAGCCCGAGGTGCCGTCCGGTCGTCCGGTCCACCAGGCCGCTGTGCCCGTGCACTTGCTGGAACGGCATCTGCAGGGCCGCCTCCCGCCAGGACGGGATCAACTCGTCCGGGGCCGAGGCCCACATCGGACCGGCGGACAGGTCGACCGTTTGGGTGACCATGACGCCCGGTCGGAACAACCACTTCTCGTGCAGGCTGCCGATAAGCCGGTTGAGCGCCCGAGCGGCGTCGACGCCGCTGTCCGGCATCCCGAGGAAGTGCCGCCAGAAACCCTGGGTGAGGCCGGCGTGGGTGACCAGCCACTGCGCGTCGTCGCCGTCGACCTCGATGGCCGCGGCGATCCGCAACCGCTGGGTCCCCCACCACCGGTTCACCGCCTCCCGCGACGGGCCCGGCAGCCGCTCCGGCCAGTGGAACTGCGGCAACCCGAGATAGAGCGCCTCGTGGTTGCCGGTCAGCTGCACCCACTGGTCGGGCTGCTCGGTCAGCGCCCGGTCGACCAGTTCGATCACCCCGGGCGAATCCGGGCCGCGGTGCATCAGGTCGCCCACCTGCACCACGGTCAGGTCGGGGGGCAGCGTAAGGGTGTCCGGATCGGCGCCCAGCGCGACGAGTCGGGCGGCCAGGGCGTCGCGCTGCCCGCCGACGTCGCCGAAGACGGCGACCCGCCCTCGCGAGGGCTCCGGCGGCTCGGACATCCGGTCAGTGCATCACAGCGGCACGCAGCAGACCTGCGGAAACGTCGGACGTCGCGTCGTGTCCGCGGTCCGGACGCGGAGAATCAACGGAGCGTGGGCGGGCGTCAACGCCGGACCGCCGCAGCCCAGCGCATCCCAACGGGGACGGTCACACTGGTGTCATGCAGAAGATGGCGTTGCCCGCGGTGGCTCGCGACCAGCTCGCCCGGGCGGGTTCCTCGAGCAGCGGCCGCAGCGCGAAGACGGTGTGGGGCGGTCATGAGCGCGTCCTGCGCCAGACGGTGATCGCGCTGACGGCCGGTTCGACCCTCTCGGAGCACGAGAACCCCGGCGAGGCCACGATTCAGGTGATCAGCGGCCGGGTGCGGCTGGACTCGGACGGCCACCAGTGGGAGGGCCGCCAGGGCGACCTGCTGCTGGTCCCCCCGGCGCGGCACGCGCTGGCCGCCCTCGAGGACTCGGTGATCCTGCTCACGGTGGCCAAGCGCCCCTGACGGGTAGAGCTGCGGTGGATCGAGGCGTCCCTTCCGACCGCGGGTGGCGGGGATGTCCGATCCGTACGTCGTGCTCTCTCGTTCGTCGCCGCCGGGGTCGGGTGAGCCGGCCCGGCGAGCCTGCGTTCGACCATGCCGGCCGGCGCATGCACGTGCCGATCGACGGGTGGCGCCCACCCTGTCCGCCCGGCCCCGTCTGGCCGGTCGCCGACCGGTCGCCCGCATGCGGGCGGTACTGAGCGTGGCCGACGAGGTGCTGCCCCCCGAATGATCACTGCGGCCGATGGCCCCTACGGGGAGCGAACTTTGATTCACGGGCTGGGACTGGTAGAAAGCTCCGCATGAGTGCGCGCCCCCTCCTGCTCGTCAGCCGCCGGGCTGTCGACCTGGGGCGCGTGACTGCCGCTGCCTGTCCGGGTCGCTGACGATCCGCGGCAGCGTCGCCGCCACCCATCCACCTGGAACGTCTCCCGCGTTC